>CAZMOX010000046.1:7360-15216 GCA_964567895.1 uncultured Spirochaetales bacterium
TTACAATTGGTAGAGATTAAGTATTGAGGGTATCATACGGATGCTTTTCAGGACTTTTTTGAAATCATCATCCCGATCCACTTCCATAGTGAAACTGCCGGTCAGGCGCTCATTCTCAGTCTCTTCCAGCTTGCCTTCTATTAAATGACCCCGGTATTTTTTTACCGCACCTTCAATTTCAGAGAAGAGATCAGAGGTTATACGGCTTGTTACCTTAAATTGTCGGGTTTTTCGGGGAGAGGAGGTTTCCCACTCAACCTCAATACTGCGGTCTTCAATCTCTTTTATATGTTCAAGATTGGGGCAGTCACGCTTATGAACAATTATTCCCCTGCCTCTTGAAATATAACCGACAATATCATCCCCCCTAGATGGTTCACAGCATTGAGCAATACTTATCATCATATTTTTCTCATTACCGATACGGAAGGCAAGTTTTGACTTATCCATTACCTGAGTAATAATATGTTCAGGCTCTTTTTCAGTGGCATGTTGATCAATAGATTCAGGCTCTATGGGTTTTTCCGGTTTTTTCTTGGCAATTATACTTTTATCAATAAGGAGGCTTTCATCATGTTTATTGAGCCAATTACGTATTTTCTGCCTTGCCCGGGAAGTCTGCGCCATTCTAAGCCAGTTAATATGAGGATGGGCATTAGGGGAAGTAAGAATCTCTATAATCTGTGTATTCTTCAGGGGCAGACTCAGTGGTATAATTGCTCCGTCAGCCTTTGCACCAACTAAATGATTTCCCACCTCTGTATGGATGTGGTATGCAAAATCAATTGCCGTGGAATTTAACGGAAGTTCAACTATATGCCCTTTGGGAGTAAATACATAGATTGAATCTTTTAGAAGCTCAATTTTAATATCATCGAAGTAGTTCTCAGTATCAAAGTCATCTTCCCAGGATTTCAGTTTATTGATAATCCCGAGTGAACTGGCCGGCAGTTTAAAACCGCCAAACTCCTGCTTATATGTCCAGTGAGCGGCAACACCAAACTCAGCTGTATAGTGCATTGCTTTGGTACGTATCTGGATTTCAAGAATTTTTCCATCATAGCTCATAACGGAGGTGTGAAGGCTCTGATATTGGTTTGCTTTCGGCATAGCTATAAAGTCTTTGAATCGTCCCTCAATCGGCAGCCAGAGTTTATGTATGAGACCTAGAATCGTATAACATTCGGTTGTGGTATTACAGAGAATTCTGACTCCCATCAGATCAAAAATTTCATCCAGCTCTTTCTTTCTCTTTTTCATTTTTCGGTAAATGGAGTAGAAATGTTTAGCACGGGTTGATACATGTAAGTCACGTATACCTTCTTCTCCTGAGATCCGGTAGATAGCTTTTTCCACCCGTTTTAAGAACTCAGTTCGCTCACCCTTTTTAGCAAGAAGAAAGTCTTTAATGTATTGATACATATCGGGATTGAGTGCTTTGAAAGAGAGATCCTCAAGTTCTGCCTTCATCCAGGATATACCCAGGCGGGCAGCAAGCGGAGCATAGATATCCAGACATTCGTTTGCAATTCGTTTGGCTTTCTCTTTCGGAAGAAAAGCAAGGGTACTCATATTATGCAGCTTGTCAGCCAGTTTGATAATTATTACTCTGATATCCTTACTCATGGCAAAAAGCATTTTCCGCATCGTCTCAGCAGCCTGAACGCTTTTATTCTTTACTTTAAGGATTGATATTTTAGTTACACCATCAACAAGAACAGCTACAGTTTCCCCGAATTTTTCTATAATATCATCGTGTGAAGTTGTGGTATCTTCCATGATATCATGCAGAAATCCGGCAATAATGGAATCCGGATCCATGTGCATGTCAACAAGAATCTCTGCAACATGAAAGGGGTGTACAAAGAACGGCTCACCGCTGGCGCGTTTTTGATCTCTGTGCAGGGATTCAGCCCAAACCGCTGCATCCATAATGCGGACTTTATCCAATTCAGCATAGAGTTCTAATTTTTTTTCAAAACTGGCAATAAGGTCTTCCATATACCTGTTACTCTTTGCTCCCCGTTACTACTCTATCATGACCTGCTAAATCTTTCAGAATTTCTATCTGTACAAAACCTGCAGTTTTCATAATCTCAGATACCCTTTGTGCCTGATTAAACCCGCATTCAATAACAAGATATCCCTTTTTACGCAGTTTAGCAAACCCCTGAAAGGCAAGCCTGCGAATAATATCCAGTCCGTCTTTACCTGCTGCAAGGGCAATCTCGGGTTCCCCTCTGGCTGCAAGATCTTCCTGCCTGCACTCATGAAGGGTTAGGTAGGGTGGGTTCGAAGCAATAAGAGAGAAAGGTCCCGGAATTGATTCAAGCAAATCTGATTGATAAAGAGGAGGTGTTCTCCCAAGAATCAGTTGAGAATTTATGCGGCTAACTTCCAGAGCCTCAGGGGAAATATCGCTTAGAGATATTTCAGCATCGGGAATTTCAGTCTGTATAGAGATTCCGACGCATCCTGATCCAGTACAGAGATCGAGTATGAAGTTGTCCGGTAATCCCTGTTTATACAGATTAAGAGTAGTTTCCACGAGGAGTTCGGTATCCGGGCGCGGGATCAGGACTCTTTCATCAACATAGAAATTATGACCAAAAAACTCTTTATTATTTAGAATATAGGCAATTGGTTTTCCGGATTTCCGAATCATGAGGAGCTTCTGGAACTCCGTAATTGTCTCTTTGTTTGCCTGTTCAGGAAGGGATGCCAGCATCTGCTCACGTGTTTTCCCGGAGACATGACACAAAAGTAGCAGTGCATCAAGATATGGCGTATTAGTCATGCCTGCTGCGGTAAGAATATCTGTTCCTACCTGCATGAGTTCACGATATGAATTTTGATTTGCGGGAATTGTACTCATTATTAACTATTTTTGAGAGCTTCCTCACCTGCATGGAATTTCATTGCATCAATTATTTCATCCAAAGATCCCTGCAGAATTGCATCAAGTTTATAGAGAGTCAAATTGATGCGGTGATCAGTAACACGATTTTGTGAAAAATTATAGGTTCGAATCCGTTCTGATCTGTCACCGCTCCCTACCTGACTTTTTCTGTTTTCAGCTCGCTCCTTCTGCTTTTTGTTCTCTTCCAGTTCATACAGCCTGGCACGGAGTACCCGAAGTGCTTTAGCCCGGTTTTTTATTTGAGATTTCTCATCCTGACAGGTTACCACAAGCCCGGTTGGAAGGTGAGTGATACGAACTGCCGAGTCGGTGGTATTAACACTCTGCCCGCCAGGCCCTGATGAACGGTATACATCAATTTTCAGCTCTTCCGGGCTTATATTGATGTCTGTTTCTTCTGCTTCAGGCAGAACTGCCACAGTTACTGCAGAGGTATGTATTCGTCCGCTGGATTCAGTAGCCGGTACACGCTGTACACGATGAACACCACTCTCCCATCTCATGTTACCATATACTTCCTTGCCGGAAATTGAATATACAATCTCTTTAAGACCGCCAATTCCGGTCTCATTCATGGATAGAATCTCTATTTTCCACTTTCTGGATTCTGCATAATGAGAGTACATCCGGTAGAGATCGGCTGAAAAAAGGGCGGCTTCATCTCCACCGGTTCCGGCACGAATCTCCATAATAATATTTTTCCCGTCTAGAGGGTCTTTGGGTACGAGAAGTCTCTTTAATTCAATTTCAGATTTAACCAGATCTTCTTCAAGCTGTTTTATCTCTTCTTCAGCCATTTCGCGCATTTCAGAATCTGTCTCTTCATCAGCAAGTGCTTTCGCATCAGTAATTTCTTCTGATAAGCGCTTGTAATTGTGATATTCAGAGACAACTCCCAGCAAGTGGGAGTGCTCCTGCATGATTTTACGGTATTTATTCATATCTTTCATAATATCAGGATTAGCAAGCATGGTTTCAACATGGTGATAACGCTCGACTATTCCCTCAAGTTTCTTTAACATAATTAACTCCTGCTCCAGTTTGCTAAATATTGAGTTTGGGTTCTGGAGTGTCCGTTATTATACATAAGCAGCAGGGATAAATCAATTGAGGTTTTTTGCACTCTAATATTTTGAAGGTTGACATAGTTTATGTGTTGCGCTATCGTAATAATATGTTTTCGGGGTAGGGTGTGTTCCTTTATGGGACAATTCCCGACCGGCGGTAAGAGTCCGCGAACCTTTCATACAAAGGGTTGAACTGGTGTAATTCCGGTACCGACGGTAGAGTCCGGATAGGAGAAAACTACGAAATTTCTTGTAAATGATTGCTATTGTTGGTTTTTCATGAGAAATTACGTTGAGCTTGTTAAAAAAACCCCGGGTCACAAAGGCTCGGTTTTTTTATGCCTTTTTCCTATTCCTATCAAAACTATTTCGAGAATATTACTCATGTAAACTGATAAATTTCGGGAGGGCTGTATGAAGATTGTTGAAGGTAAGCTGCATGGAGAGCATAAGAAATTTGCTGTAGTTATGAGTAAAGTTAACTCACTGGTAACTGACAAATTGCTTGACGGGGCTGTGAGTTGCCTGAAAGCGAATGGGGTGGAAAAATCTACGATTCTGGTTATCAGGGTTCCTGGTGCCTGGGAAATACCTGTTGCAGCAGAAAGGGTTGCCAAATCCAGTGCCTTTGATGCGGTAATCTGCCTTGGTGCTATTATCAAAGGGGAAACTCCGCACTTTGAATATGTTGCCGGTGAAGTGAGTAAGGGGATAGCTGAAATATCCCGAAAAACCGGGAAACCCGTTGCTTTTGGGGTTCTTATTACTGACACACAGGAACAGGCGGCAGCTTTAGCCGGTGGGAAGGATAATAAAGGATGGGAAGCGGCCGGCTGCGCCCTTGAGATGGTAAATTTAATGGCGAAAATTGGTCAGTTCGAGGGCAGCAGTTTTCTGCAGGGGATGTTTTAGCTATTATAAATCTAAATCCATAAGAATTTTTTTGTTTTTCCCAATTCCGGTTGGCGTCAGCGTGTTCAATCTGCTGAATACTATAGCTCCTGCAAGTAAAATGGATATGCAGCGATACAGAGGTACCAGTTTAATCTGAAGCAGAATTGAATAACTTCTCGTTCCGTATATTTATTGGTTGCAATAATTCTTACTTACATATTTTTTTAGTTGCAATAAATCTGATAATATAATAGAATACTTTCATGAAAAGACAAATTTATCATGATTTATTGAAATGGAAATCTGATAAAAATAAAAAACCACTAATTTTTACAGGCGCACGCCAGGTCGGCAAGACTTATATACTTAAAGAATTTGGGAAAAGAGAATATCGAAACACTTTCCATTTTGATTTTGAACGGGAAGGAGAAGATTTAATTCCTATTTTTGAAAAAACTATTAATCCAAAAAAAATCATTCAAAACCTTGCCATTCTTCGTGAGCAATCAATAAATCTAAAAACTGATTTAATCATTTTTGATGAAATCCAGCTGAGCCCCAGAGCATTAACCAGCTTGAAGTATTTCAGTGAGGATTTTGATGATGCATCTATCTGCGCCGCGGGTTCTCTGCTCGGACTTTCCTTGGGCACCGAATCATATCCGGTAGGTAAGGTTTCATACTTGACTCTGTACCCCATGACATTTTTAGAGTTCCTCACAAATGACAACTTGTCGATTCTGGTTAATCAATTCAAAATGGGTTTGGAAGGAAAAAAAATCGAACTCACCGCTCATAACAAGCTGCTTGAGAAATTGTATATCTACTATGTAATTGGGGGACTACCTGAAGTTGTTGCAACCTATATTGATAATAAAGACGATATACAAACAGCATTCGGAAAAGTCAGAACTATCCAGAATAACCTGATCAGGGATTATATGAATGACTTCACCAAACACGCTGGCAAACTGAATGCCTTGCATATTCAAACAGTTTTCCAGAATATTCCGCTGCAACTAGCAATATCTGATGATTATTCAGTTAATCGTTATAAATTTAAGGATATAATTCCGGGAAAAAAAGGATTTGGTGCTGTCCAGGGTCCCATATCCTGGCTCGAAAAAGCCGGACTAATAATAAAAACTCATATTGCGAATCGTGCGGAAATCCCTCTTCTTAACTTCTGTAAAGATAACTTTTTTAAACTTTATATGTTTGACATTGGCATGCTTGGTGCCATGCTCGGTATTGAACCAAAAACACTAATGCTGAATGATTATGGTATCACCAAAGGATTTTTCGTAGAAAACTATTGTCTGCAGGAGATATTAGCATCCAGAGAAGAAAAAATAATAAGTTGGAATGAACGAAATGCTGAAATTGAATATGTAGTTCCTGTTAATCAGGAAGTTATCCCGGTAGAAATTAAGTCAGGAAAGCGTACAAAATCTCAGAGCCTCTCTTCTTACCGTAATAGGTATAACCCCAAATATGAGATCCAGCTAACCACAAAGGAATTCAATATAAGCGATTCCGGACATATAAATATTCCCCTGTATTATGCTGGGAACTTTAGAAAATTTATTCCAACTGAATAGAGCCGTCTCTGACATATTTTATACGCCGGATCAAAAGTTCTATATGTTAACAGGGGTACTGGAATACCGAAATAGTTCTCCGGTATCTTCGAATAGAAGACTGTCAATATGTGTTTGATGCATTTAAATTTTCTTCTGCTTCGATTCTTTCCAAAGCTTCACGCGCATTACATATGGTATTATTTGATTTCTTAAAGTCTTATAAATCTCTTGTAATTATATAATCAATCTCTGATCTGAATAAACAACTTTTTCTGCCACCAATAATGGGGAATCATATAAATCTACAATACAGAAAAAACGTGCTGCAAATAACAGCACGTTCGAGGTGAATGCTATGAGCAATCATCCTGAACTGCTGTTTTTACCGGTTTTATCCGCAGGTAAAAGAAGAGTACAGAGAGTGAAATTATAAGCATACCGGCAACACTATAGATGTTCGGGGTGTCGTTTCTCATAAATACCCAGCTTATTACTGCCCCAAGGACAGGATTTAGGAATTTCATCATATTCAGTTCTGATACTTTCACCTCTGGTCTCTGTAGGAGAGCGTACCAGACAGAGAAGGCCACGGCCGAGACAATACTGAGCCAGATCAGGCTTGTATAGAATGCTGCCGGCTGTTGGAAGGATGGAGCGCCTTCAACAGCTAGCGATATGAGAAAAAGAACAAATCCACCAATAAAGATTTGTACTGCATTAAGTTTTAACGGGTCATAAGGCACAATATTCTTCTTCAGCACCACTTGCAAAACTGCTTCTGAAAGACTTGCGGTAAGAAGAAGGATTATCCCGATAATTTCACGAAGACCTGTTTCTGTAAGCGGGTCCCTGCTTAGACTTATCAGTACAATTCCACCAACTGCAACTATCAAACTAACTACTTTTCGTAAATTTAATGCATCATTTTTTAGAAAAAGATGTGAGGTTATTGCAGAGAAGAGGGGTATAGCCCCTATTATGATTGCCGCTATTGATGCAGGAACTCTGTTTATTCCGCTATAATAGAGGCCGTAAAACAGAGCTGTTTGAAGGATAGATGTTTTGAGGATAAGCAGCCAATGGGTTCTTGTATGGGCAATAACGCCCCTGATATCCCGTATAAAAAACAATAATAAAATTCCTGAAAGCATGAACCTGATGCCGGCAAAAAAGAATGGTGATGCATACTGAAGCCCTATTTTTACTCCCAAAAATGCGGTTGACCAAAGAATTATGGGTATTAATGCTTTTACATAGGTGTTTTTCATGCTGTGACTATATTCCAGATTTACTAGATTGGCAATGTGTTCACGAGTGAAGTTTTTGATGATTTATAATTGTTTCTGATACAACAAGGAAAACATCCCTCAAAAAACTTCTGAAGCCAATTTT
>CAZMOX010000046.1:15316-17902 GCA_964567895.1 uncultured Spirochaetales bacterium
GTTTGTTGATATGAACAACAAACGGAAATTATGGCAGATACAAAAATTTTAGAAGCAAAAATTAATCAAACTCTTGTCCTGAAAAAAATCAGGCATCAATCCGGAATCAGTCGAATTGAAATTGCCCGTGAACTTGGTTTGAACAGATCCACGATCACGCATATTGTTTCAGATTTATTGGATAAAGGAGTTGTCTTAGAAGGAAAGGCGCTTCGGGGAACTCTTTCACAGGGTGGGAGAACACCAATTGGGTTGACTCTGTCCAGAGAAAACAGCCTTGTCCTGGGCGTAGAATGGCAGACAGATTATGTCCGCTATGTACTTACCGATGTAATGGGCGGGATTACTGCAAAAGATAAGAGAGCCCTTAAGAGAAAAGATACAAGAGATTTTTATCGGGTGCTGAAGGATGTTATCAACACGAGTCAAACTGCATACAAAACTCCGGTCAAAGCTCTCAGTGTGGGTATTCCCGGCAGGGTGAATCCATTTGAAGGCAAAGTTCTTCGATCTCTGGCCTTTGGATTTGATGATTTTCCTCTTGCAGCTGAGATGTCAAATGAATTCTCTTTACCCGTGCTGATTGAAAATGATGCAAATTGTTTTGCCTGGGGAGAACTGCAGAAAAGTAACAGGAATACCGGGAATTTGCTTTGTTTGATGCTGGAGTTTCATTTCCGGGGTGAGGGTGAGGACGAGGGCGTCTTTAATGATCAGGAGATTGGTATTGGGATTGTCCAGAACGAGAAGATCTACTATGGAGCACAGTACTCTGCAGGGGAACTTGATAGAGAGTTGGTTCAGACTGCACTGAAAAAGGAGCATCTGGATCATATACGAAAGACGGGGAAGGTATCTCAAGAGGCCGAAAGCATGGTGAATGAATATGTGCATAAGCTTTTTAATGCGCTAAAGCCCATAGTTTCGGTATTGGATCCCGGAACAGTAATTCTTGGCGGAGATTTTCTCTTATTGAGAGATTATATTGATAAAGCTTTGAAAACGGTATATGGAGAGGATCAGGATTTTCTTGGAAGGTCTGAATTAGTTTGGAAGTATTCGATGATGGGTGAATATGAGGTTGCTTTTGGAGCTGCATGTCATTTATTGGAGTCTCTGTTTACCATTCCCTCTTATGAGATGGGAAATAAGGAAAGAGTAGTGAATTGGGAGCAGGTTCTCAATTAAATTTGAAATTGAAATTATATAGAGATAAAACAGTTATGGAGATGAAAATATGCTAAGGGGAAATGCGGTAATCGGTCAATCTGGTGGACCCACCTGTGTTATAAATGCAAGCCTGGTGGGTGCGGTAAAAGCTGCGAAAGAGTCGGTATGTATAGAGAAAGTTTTTGGAATGAAATTCGGTATTGAAGGATTTATGCAGGAAAAGCTGTATGATCTCTCCTCTCAACCGGATACTGTTTTAGACGGGTTAAGAAATACACCTTCATCAGCACTGGGCTCATCAAGACATAAACTGATTCCAGATGATTTTCCCCGTATTAAAGCGGTTTTGGAGAAACACAATATTCGCTACCTCTTTTTAATTGGCGGAAACGATACAATGGATACCATTCAGCGAATTGAGGCGTATTGTAAAGATGTCGGGTATGAGCTGCAGGGTATTGGTATTCCAAAAACTGTCGATAACGATCTTTTTGGTACCGATCATACTCCGGGTTTTGCCTCCGCCGCCCGAAGCAATATTTTAAGTGTGAAAGAGGCAGGAATACTTGCAAGAGATATGCAGAAGGTTGATCAGTTTGTTATTTATCAAACGATCGGACGAGATGCCGGCTGGCTGGCTGCGGCAACTGCTTTAGCAAAAAAAGATCCATCAGATGCACCTCATCTCATCTACTGTCCGGAACGTGCCTTCAATACCGAGGAGTTCATACACGATGCAAAGAGTTGTGTTGCATTATATGGGTGGGTCTCCGTCGTGGTTAGTGAAGGTCTTCTTTATGAAGATGGTACTCCGGTTAGTGCCTCCCAGAGCATCGATAAATTCAATAATACAGAGTTTGGCGCTATGGGCGGGGCGAGTGCTGCAATTAATGTACACGCTATTTTGCGTGAGGCTTTAGGGAATGCCCGGGGAGAGTTCCAGATAACCGAATCACTGGTGATGTGTGCTATAGACAGGGCAGAATCTACTGATTTAGAGGAGGCATACCAGTGCGGCCAGGAAGCGGTTTGGCTTGCGGTTCAAGGTGTATCTGGGTATATGGTGAGTATTGAACGGGTTTCTTCTACTCCGGTAACATTCCGGTTTGGGAAAACTCCATTGGAAGAGGTTGCCGTACGGGCAAAAACGCTCCCGGAAAATTATATCAACGAACGCGGCAATTTTGTAACCGAAGAATTTATTGAGTATATGAAACCGCTGATTTCTGATCTGCCGGAATTTGCCTCACTTAAAGATATCTACATTGAAGGAAAAAATAATGACTTTTAACAAATCAATTTTAGTTGTTCAGGCTCATCCTGATGATACAGAGGCCTGGTGTGCAGGAACTATGAAATTGCTGAAGGCTAAGGGATATAAGATTACGATTGCGACTATGACTGCCGGCGGTATGG
>CAZMOX010000047.1:0-1786 GCA_964567895.1 uncultured Spirochaetales bacterium
CCCCTTGAACAACCGTGCTTTTATAACAGAAGTTTTCTCAATGAGTATGTTTTCAGTATATTTTATTCCGGTATTATTTGATGGGTATTCCCATTCATATCGGTTCAAGGCTTGATCCTGATCATCAATCATAACACCGTCATTTATAGTATATCTAAGTTCATATCCTTCAGGTATGTTTTCTGCACTTATTTGCAGAGATTGATCTGTCTGGTAGAATCCGCTGGAATAAGATAGCTGAGGTAATGGAATAATTAAAGTATTTGCTTCACCAGGGGTTGGATTTGAAAAAAACTGCCAGTTGGAGATACCGTCAGAAGAGCGTCCTATAGAAAATCCTGCAGTAGGAGCATGGGATTCAAGAGTGTCCTGAATTATGCGGTAGGAAGAGGTGAGAAATAGTGTCTCACGGTCATTGTCAATTACAAAATTTGTATGATATTGAGAGTTGTTTCTTCCGGTTCTTCGATCTTTTCCAGAGAGATAGATTACCAAGTGCTCTCCGGGGTTGAGAATATATGATGCAGAAAACATCCATTTGTTCAGGAATGTACGTTCATCAGAAAGGTACCATCCCTTAAGATTCACGGGTTCCGGACTGATGTTATGTAGTTCAACCCAGTCAGAATAGTCACCATCCTCATCTTCAAGCAGATATGCATTCCATCCAGCCAATTCATTTATTACAATCTGTTTTTTAACGAGAGGTTCAAGGGATGCCGGGATTAATTCCTGCAGATTATCTCTCTGGTTTATAGTTTCACAGCTGGTAAAAATAATTAAAAGCGTTAATGCAACTAAAATTAAATCAATAGTCGCTTTTTTTCTATAAAAATGAGTTTTTTTCATGCTACTAGTATAGTTGTATTTTCAATAATTCGTCAAACTTTACATAGTAAAATTCAAATAATTAATAACCAGCTATACCCTGGCAATAACGGCAGATCAATATCAATGATAAGTGGAAGCATCAAGGCATCAATACATTGACATCAGGACATCTTATTGTTAAACTGTGTATATGAGTATGAGAACAACAATAACTTTGGATGATGATGTCGCGATTATGCTGCGCAGTATTCATGAAAAAGAAAAAAAACCCTTCAAACAGATAGTTAATGAGGTGCTGCGCCTGGGGATTATGGAAAAACAACCGGGGTCGGAAAAGCCGGCTCATTATGAAACGCTTAGCCTGCATACAGGAGCTTGCCTGTATCCCAATCTCGATTCTGTTGCCGATATTATGGCGGCTGCCGAAAAAGAGGACTATTCATGATTCTTGTAGATGCGAATCTTTTGGTGTATGCGGCAATTGACTCGATGCCACAGCATGCACAGGCAAAGAGATGGCTTGACAGCAAGTTAAATGGAAATGCCCCAGTTGGTATTCCCTGGGTAAATATTACCGCTTTTTTACGGATTGTAACCAATTCCCGAATTTTTAACCCGCCGGCACTTCCGCAGGCAGCCTGGCAAACAGTTGCCTATTGGCTTGACTGTAAATCAGTGTGGATCCCGCAGCCATCTGATAATTTTTATACCATTTTTTCACATCTATATGCTAAGACCTGTCCGCAGGGGAACTTGGTCCCCGATACCTATTTGGCTGCGCTGGCTTTGGATCATGGTCTTATTCTCTGCTCAACCGATCAGGATTTTTCCCGCTTTGCAGATATACGATGGGAAAATCCGCTGACATAATCAGTTGAGAGAGCGGCTAAATTCGGTTTACCGAATTTAGCTATGGAGTTTGGTATACCAAACTCCAGGCTACCCCGTCTTCGGT
>CAZMOX010000047.1:1886-17594 GCA_964567895.1 uncultured Spirochaetales bacterium
CCGAATTTATCCGATGACAGGAACTATCGCCAGCAACAAACCGGCAGCAACAGCTGAACCGATTACACCGGCAACATTCGGTCCCATGGCATGCATGAGAAGGAAGTTGTGCGGATTCTCTTCCTGGCCAACCTTATTGGCAACACGGGCAGCCATTGGTACCGCAGATACACCAGCTGCACCAATAAGCGGGTTGATGGGATGACTTTTTGACATCTTGTTCATCAACTTTGCTAACAGAAGACCAGTCATAGTTCCGATACTGAACGCTATCAGGCCAAGGGCAAGAATGCCCAGAGTTTCCAGCTTGAGGAATTTATCAGCCTGCATCTTTGATCCGACTGAAAGTCCAAGGAATATTGTTACAATATTAATAAGAGAGTTCTGCATGGTATCTGAAAGCCGATTTACCACACCGCTCTCTTTTGCAAGGTTACCGAACATAAGCGCACCAATTAGCGGTGTTGCTGTCGGCAGCAGAATAATACAGACTATAAGAACCGAGATGGGGAATAAGATTTTTTCCAGCTGGGTTACATGACGCAGTTGTTCCATCTTGATCATCCTCTCTTCTTTTGTGGTGAAGAGTCTCATGATCGGCGGCTGTATAATAGGCACCAGTGCCATATACGAGTAAGCGGCAACCGCAATAGGACCAAGCAGATCCGGTGAGAGCCTGCTGGTTACATAGATAGCAGTAGGACCGTCAGCTCCGCCGATAATTCCAATGGAAGCGGCATCGAACAGATTAAAATCAATCCACGGGGTCAGGCCAAGTGCCAAAGCCCCGAGCAGAGCCACAAAAATACCGAATTGAGCGGCAGCTCCAAGAATTAACGTTTTTGGATTAGCAATAAGCGGACCGAAATCTGTCATAGCCCCGACACCCATAAAGATCAGGAGCGGGAATAGACCTGTTTCTACACCGGAGTGATAGAGTAATCCAATAAAACCATTTTGTGTTGCATCTGCAATAAATGCCAATGGGATATTTGCAAGAATTGCACCGAACCCAATGGGTACTAAAAGGAGAGGCTCAAATTTTTTCTTGATAGCAAGGAAAAGCAGTGCAAGCCCAACCAATATCATTACAGTTTGACCCAGGGAAATATTCACCAGACCGGTGGATTCCCAGAATTCCAGTAATGCACGTCCTAAATCCATACAGTTGACTCCTTCTGCCTAGCTGATAACAGCAAGTAGATCACCAGCTTTTTTCTGGTCACCTTGTGCTACATTAATTGAGGCTATAGTCCCGGCACACGGGGCGAAAATTTCTGTCTCCATTTTCATGGCTTCCATAACCAGTACCAATTCATTCTCAGCAACTGCTTCTCCGGCTTGTTTTTCAATTCTCAGAATCAATCCGGGCATAGGGGCTGTGATGTTGGAACCTGAACCAGCTGAAACAGCTGGAGCCTTGGCAACAGGTGCCTGTGTTTTTGGAACCGGGGCAGGGGCAGCTGGGGCAGGTGCGGTCGGTTGTGCATAAGTCTGTTCGGCAGGTGAGATTACAGCAAGTACATCACCGGCTGTTTTTTGGTCACCCTGAGAGACATTAATTGCCGTTACTATTCCTGCGCAGGGAGCAAAAATCTCTGTTTCCATTTTCATCGCTTCCATAATAAGTATCAGCTCACCATCAGTAACAGCTTCTCCAATCTGCTTCACAATCCTAAGTATAAGACCGGGCATCGGCGCTTTTATATCAGTACTAGAACCGCTAATTGCAACAGGAGCTGGGGCAGTTAAAGGTTGTGGAGCAACTGCATCAATACCGTCTTTGATATTAATGCTGTATGCTACACCGTTAACAACCGCAATATCACCCTGGATTTTCACACCATAAGGAGTATTGTTTACCGTGACAGTATAACCTTCAGGAGCGGTCGCTGTAGGTGCTGCCTCAACTTCTTCAGCTTTTTTTTCAATTTTTCGCACACCGATTTTCGCTTCACCCTTAAGATATTGGATACCTTTCTCTTTACAAGTTGCTGCAATGAAGGTGTTCTCATCAGTTACAGGCAGATTCTCTTTTTTCAGCATCTCTTCAGCCTGTTTGATACCTTTTGTAGGATCAGCATCGTTAATATCTACAACCAGTTTGGTGGTTGGCTCTTTGCCCAATTGTTCCTGACACAATTTCACAATTTCAGGATCCGGTGCCAAAGGAGTTTTTCCAAAATAACCGAGAACCATCTTTCCATACCCCTCAGCAACTTTTTTCCATGGACCAAACATGACATTGTTGAATGCCTGCTGAAAGTAAAACTGAGAAACCGGGGTTACGGATGTTCCAAAACCGCCGCGTTCAATTGCTTCACCCATAGCCATGGTTATTTCATGATATCTATCCATCAGCCCATTATCCCTGAGCATCTGTGTATTTGCGGTAAGTGCTCCGCCCGGCAGAGGAGAGAAGGGGATAAGCGGATTAACCATAGTTGCCTCAGGCGGCAGGAAGTAATCTGCCATACACTCTTTGAAAACCTCTTCAGCTTCCATAATCTTGTCAATATCAATTCCCAGGTCATACTCTGTGCCTCTAAGTGCGTGCCACATAGTAATCACATCCGGCTGACAGGTTCCGCCGGAAACCGGTACCATGGAAAGGTCTACCTGATTTGCTCCTGCTTCAATTGCTGACATGTACTGCTGGATTGAGACACCCGCTGTTTCATGTGAATGGAATACAATTCTTGCATCTTTACCGAGAAGTTTTCTTGCTCTCTTAATTGAATCAAAGACTACTTTCGGGGTCGTTGTACCGGATGCATCCTTAAAACATACTGAGTCATAGGTAATACCGGCATCAAGTATTTTTCGCAGGGTTCCTTCATAAAAATCCGGATCATGCGCACCGGAAGCTCCCGGAGGAAGCGCCATCATTGTTACCGTAACTTCATGTTTGAGGCCTGCATCAACAATACACTGTCCAGAATATATAAGGTTATTTACATCATTCAAAGCATCAAAGTTTCGAATTGTTGAAATTCCATGTTTTTTAAACAATTTTGCATGGAGGTTGATAATATCTCTGGGTTGTGAATCAAGACCAACAACATTTACCCCTCTCGCAAGGGTCTGGAGATCTGCTTCAGGACCGGCAGTTCTGCGAAACTCATCCATCATGTCAAATGCATCTTCATTTCCATAAAAATATAAAGATTGAAATCTGGCACCGCCGCCAGCTTCAAAGTGACGAATTCCTGCCCGTGATGCAGCTTCTACTGCGGGCATAAAATCTTTTGTAAAAACTCTGGCACCATACACGGATTGAAAGCCATCTCGGAATGCCGTAACCATAAAGTCTACGCGTTTTTTCATAAATACTCTTCCTTTTCGTTAACGTTTTGCATAGGCTGCGGCAGCAGCGATAGCTGCGGCGATTTCAGCCCCATCATGTGCACCGGCGGGTGCTGACCCGATAGCCTGAATGGCTGGTGGGGTTGGCTTTATGGGAACTACTTTCTCAGGAAAATACTTAAGTACTACCATGGATAATAGTTTTGTAATAAAAATAAGAATAACCAGGAATGAAAACACTACTGCCATTCCGGTAACCATAAGGATTAATCCTTGTTGCATTACGGACACTTTTAGCTCCTCGCGATATAAATTGACCTATCCAGAAAATCGACATTTCGGCCTTATATGATAGTGTCAAATCTTCATGCAATACTATACTGATAATGACTCAATGATTCAACCAGTGGAGCCATAAGAATTTTAGCAAAGATCAGAATATCATACAATATAAAAATAACGCTCAATATCTATTTTTGGACATCAACTAATGTTAACATATTGACTGAGATCCCTTATATCATTATGTTGCAGTTATGAAACGAGAGCCGTCTCATAAAAATATCATTATTACTGGGCTGGCAAATACCGGAAAAACCACACTTTTTAACACTCTTACCGGAGCGTATGGTTTGGTATCCAACTATCCAATGACAACGATTGAACCACAAGTTGATAAGTACTCATTTCAGGGAGTCAGTTATAAAATTACCGATAGCCCCGGGATGAACGGGCTTCTTGCAAATTCTGAAGAAGAGCTTATTTTCAGGAAAGTAGTCTGTGAAACACCGCCTGATATTATTATTCAGTGTGTGGACGCCAGTCGGTTAAAACAGTCCCTTTATCTGACTTCTGAGCTGTTGTATATGAAAATACCACTAGTTATCTGTCTCACTTCTGTTGATGAAGCGGCCCGGAATGGGAAAAAGGTTGATTCCGGTCTACTTTCCAGGATTCTCCAGATTCCCGTGCTTGAAGGCAGCGATTCCGGGAAATGGGGAGTATACGATGTAAAAGAGGCCGTTGCTAAAGCAGTAGAACTCATATCTCCTAAAATCTACCCTGAAGTTATAGAGAAACAATTGAATGAGCTCCAGACACTGATCCCAGAATCCATTGGTTGGAAACGTCTCTGTGCTGTTCTCAGTATGATGGATGATCCATATATTTCTGATAGTGAAACTGTGGGATCGAATAGCCTGTTCTTTGGATTGTCAGAGGAGATCCGGAAGAATATCAGCCTGAAAAAGAGTGAGCTTTTAGAGAATTTACCAGGAAATTCTTCTGTAATAATTATGAAGGAGCGGGGGAATTGGGTTGATGGGATATTTGAGAGAGTAGTAAGGATCCGTGACAACCATAAGAGCCCCAGCCCTCTTTCCGGGAGAGTTGCTTATTATAGTAGGCACCCGGTGTGGGGAGTTGTTTTTCTGGCAATATTCATTGCAGCTACCTTTTTTTTGGTAGTTGACGTTGCCGGTTGGATTGCCGGATTTCTGGATAATCTAATCAGTGTGCCTATGGTTGGCTGGTTGAATGAAACTATTTCATCACCGTTTTGGAAAGATCTGCTAATTGGTGATTATGGGGTTCTGACGTTAGGATTATTCAATGCTATCATCACGGTTCTTCCGGTTCTGTCAATTTTTTTCCTGCTGCTCGGGCTGCTGGAGGATATTGGATATCTTCCCAATCTATCACTGCTTCTTCGGAGATCCTTTAATAAACTTGGATTGTCCGGGAAAGCCGTGATGCCGATAATTCTGGGATTTGGCTGTAAGACAATGGCAACTATGACAACAAGAAACATTAAGTCAAGAAAAGAGCGTTTAATAGCAATCTTTCTTATTGCATTTGCCCTTCCCTGTTCAGCACAGTTGAGTATGAATATGGCAATTCTTGGGAATGCAGGTTTTTTTGCTTTTGTTATAGCTGTAGTTGTACTGGTTTTGGTAGAGATCTCTGCAGGAGCTGTTCTCAACAGGATTCTTCCGAATGATATTAGACAGGTTTTTATTCAGGAACTACCGACATTCAGGGCTCCTTCTTTGATTGCGATTGCAAAGAAAACGGGCTATCGTGTTTGGTGGTTTCTGAAAGAAGCAATCCCGATCTTTGTCATTGCCGCATTGATTATCTTCTTTATTGATCTGTCCGGTCTTCTGGATCTTACAAAACAGGCTCTGAACCCTCTGGTTGTTCAATGGCTGGGGCTTCCTATCCAAATGGTTGATGCACTGATTCTGATGTTGGCCAGGCAGGAAGCAGCCGCAGGACTTATCCTGAGACTTTCTCAGACTGGGATGCTGAACTTTTCACAGAGTATCATTGCAGTAGTGGTTACTACTATGTTCATACCCTGTTTTGCAAATATTGTAGCGATATTCAAGGAAGCAGGAGTTAAAGCCGCTATATTAATGCTGGTGGCTTTAAATATCTCCACAATACTCCTGGGCGGGGCGCTAAATTGGGTGCTGCAGTTAGCAGAAAGAGTGTTGTAAATTATACAGTTATATATATAAAAATATCATTGAAATAATATATAAAATATCATATAATTAAATATATGAAAAACCTTCAAATAAGTTTAGATAACAATATAGTATCTTTTATTGAAAAGATAACAAAAGAACAGCAGAAAACTCGTTCGGCAGTTATTCGGGAAGCCTTGAATTATTGGATTAAACAAAAAACAATTGAAGAGTTTGAAGCAAATTGGATTAGTGCGTTACAGAAAGAAAAAAAGAGTTATTCCGATGATACTGAAGCATGGATGGCTGCAGAGCATTGGGATGAATCATGAATCGCGGGGATGTATGGTTTATCGATCTAGGCGGGAAATCCGGGAAACGTCCAGTTGTAATTATCACCCGTAGGAATGTAATTGAATATCAAAAGCCAATATTTAAAATTCTTTGAATTTTGAAATTGGCTCAGGTATCAAGTTATTGAAGTTACTACTAAGGGTAAAGGATATCCCACTGAAGTTTATATTGGTCGGAAAGCCAATCTTCCTGATTCATCTTTTGTGCAGGCAGACAATATTCACATTGTTCCGAAAAACAGATTAGTTAAATATATTGGAACTCTTGATGATTCAACCATGATTGAGATATCGCTCAAGGTGATTTTGGCATTAGGTTTGGAAGAAGCAGCTATAGATATATAATATGAGGTATATTAAAAAGAATGTGTCTTCTTTTTTATTAACTGAAGGATTTCATCGGAGATTGCTGATGGTTCTCTTTTAGGGGTGAGACTTTTCGCATCCTCTTTTGTATTTCCGACAGATGCTGCAGTGATGGAGTCTATCCCATAATCACTCAGATCACTTATTGCTGATGTTACAACAAGAATAGTTTTATCTTTCTCTAGCAGTTCACCCAGGAATGCTTCAGTATCACTTTGTAAGCCGAATGCATAGAAGGTGGAGAGGACAAGGATCACATCCCACTCACCGGTTTGGATATCGTTTAGTGAGCTCAGGTTCTCAATTTTCAAATTGTAATCAGATCCCAGCTCCAATGCCAGTTGAGAGACGACTTCCTGTTTCCATGGAGTGTCTTCAGTAGCAATGTAGACTTGGTATTTTCCGTCCGGATTAACCTCGTATGGGTCAAACTCGATTCTAATAGCACGGGGTGAAGTGCAGCTTGTGAAAAACATACTGATCGCAGCAATCAAAAATAAATTTGTTAAAGTTTGGAAAATTTTCTCTCTTTTCATTATCGGTGACCTCATTAGTTCAGTTTATAAAGAAATACTATCAGAAGTAGTCAGATGGTATAATCTTAAAATCATCATCTATACCAATTCCCTTTATGCATAGATATAGAAGTTTTTGAATGAGTGTAATTACATATATTATAGCATATTCATGATCAAAAACTTCAAAAGTTAATATTTAAAATTCCTTGAATTTTAAAATTGACTCAACTATAATAGAATATACTATGAATGAAACCAAAATTACAGAAGAATATCTTGAAGCTCTGTGGATACTGCTTGAAAAACAGGGAGATATCGATGATCCGCTCGACCTGATACGGTTAAAAAAATACTTTGGCAAACAGTATAACAGCAACATAGTTGAAAGACTAGTGGGAGAAAAGTTTGTTATATTGGATAACGCTCTTATATCCTATACAGAGCTGGGCAGGGCAAAAAGCCGGCAGATCATCAGGGCTCATCGCCTGGCCGAGAGGCTTTTGTATGATGTGCTGGGAATGAGAGATTACGAGGTTGGGGCATGTGAGTTTGAACACATAATGGATACGAATCTTATAAACGGGATTTGTACACTTCTTGGACACCCGAGAAGATCTCCTGATGGTTTGCTGATACCTGAAGGAACTTGCTGCAGAACTGAATCAGGATCCCAACCGAATCCTACTGTCTCAGTGATGGAGATGCGAATCGGGGAGGCCGGAAGGGTTGCTTCAGTAAATGCAGATGAAGATATCCAGCTGCATATACTTGAAAGTCTGCAAATTCGACCTGGAACATTAATAAAAATTCATCAAAAATCTCCTTCAATAGTAGTGGAATGCAGTGGCGGAAGTGTTGCTATCGATGAATCAATAGCTGAAAATATTCATGTTTGGAAACTTCTGAGTTCTGAGGCGGAAAAAATAGTACAATACTCAGCACCTCGCTATGGTAGGGGACGGGAAATTTCTCCGCACAGGAGGTTTAGAAGACATCGGAATGCCGAATGTGAATATGACTGCGGACCAAAAGCCCTTGAACGGGAGAAAAAAATTGGGGATAGCGCCGATTCGGGAAATAATTCCGGAAGGAAAAGACGACGGCGGGGGAGAAGTGATTCATGAACAAATTACCAGAGGGCTTTGTACGTATCAGCCCGGATCAATTCACCATAAATCCTTTTTCCTTAATCGGGAAAGAGTGGTTTCTTGCTACTGCAGGAAATAAGGATTCCTGGAACACCATGACTGCCGCGTGGGGTGGTTTAGGATTTCTCTGGAATCAGCCGGTAACCTATACCTTTGTTCGTTATAGTCGGTATACATACGAATTTATGGAACAGAACAGCCATCATACCCTCTCTTTTTTTGATCCGACATGGAAAAAAGCACTGAATTTCTGCGGGTCTCATTCTGGAAGAGACACAGATAAAGCCGCTGAAACAGGTCTTCTTCCGATTCCTCTCGATTCTGTTGAAGGGGTAAACGGCTCTTCAGTTGGATTTTCACAGGCTTCTTTGATTATCATTTCAAAAAAACTCTATAGCGGGGAGCTTTCTCCTGACGATTTCTCCAGTATGGAAATTCACGATTTATATCCGAAAAAGGATTATCACAGAATGTATGTAGGTGGTATTGAGGCCATACTGGTTAAGGAAAAGTGGCTGCAGAAACACAATCTCACACAGATTCAGGATAACTGAAAGGGCAGCATAAATGTTTATTCAGGTTCACAGGAAAATTACCCGGGAAGCAGTTAAGCAGGAGATGCCGGAACTTTTTAAGCGTGAATCGAGATTGATAGAGCATGGAAACTTATCGGTTGATTACCGATCGTGGGTTTGGTATCAGCGGCAATATCATGTTGATAGAATACCTTTTTCTGCACATGCGGATGCCTGGGAAATGGGGCAGTTGGTTTTTAGAGAAAGAGAAATGGAAATTGCTCAGGCTCTGACTGCAAAAAAAAATCGAAGAGCATATAGGCAGTTAGGGGCGCTGCTGCATACAACACAGGATTTTTTCAGCCATACAAATTATTACTCAATGAACACCATGAACCAAAATGAGTTTATCAATTCTCTCACAGAAGGGCTCGAAATGCCGGGAATTACCCTGATTTGCTCATTGTCTCCCTGGTTTGCCATGCGGCGGGATGATGATGGTTATTCCCATAAAGAGTTCCATAAAGATAGAGATGAGGAGAAGGTCTATGAGGGAGCTCTTCAGGCTTCATGTATTATGCTGAGGAAGATTCGTCCCTTGTTTTTCCCCGAATAAAAAACCGGGAAAAATTGACTTATTATGAGTCAATACTCTATACTGTCTAAAGTGAAAAAACTATCCAAAAATCCAATTTTGGGAATAAAACAAATCATGTAAGGAGATCATGTTATGAAAAAGATCGGTTTATTACTGCTGTTAATGCTTGCAGCAGGTGCACTTCTATTTGCTCAGGGTGCTGATGAAGCTCCCGTAGAAAATGAAGCCTTTAAGGTTGCCTTTGTCTATATCGGCCCTCCAGGAGATCTGGGATGGACCTATATGCACGACCAGGGTCGACTTTATATGGAAGAGAAACTTGGTGACAAAGTAGAAACTGCATTTATTGAGAGTGTAGAGGAAGGTCCTGACAGTGCAAGAATAATGGGACAATATGCTATGCAGGGTTATGACATGATTTTTGCTACATCTTTTGGTTATATGGATTATATGCTTGAGACTGCCGGGGATAATTTGGATACCTATTTTGAACATTGTTCAGGTTTTAAGACGACTGATAATATGTCTACCTATTTTGGAAGAATGTATCAGCCGCGATACCTTTCCGGTATGGTAGCCGGTGAAATGACTGAATCAAATATCATTGGTTATGTAGCAGCTTTCCCTATCCCTGAGGTTATAAGAGGCATCAATGCCTTTACTCTCGGTGCACAGGCGATGAATCCTGATGTTGAGGTTCGGGTTGTTTGGACTTATACCTGGTATGATCCGGTTAAAGAGCGGGAAGCTGCAGTTGCACTTCTTGATGCCGGTGCAGACATCCTTGCACAGCATCAGGATACTACAGAACCTCCCAAAGCTGCAAAAGAACGCGGAAAACTCAGTGTAGGATACGATGCGGACATGCGCAAGTTTGTCGGCGATTCTGTACTGGTATCTCCTGTCTGGAACTGGGGATCTTACTATGCAGAAACAGTTGAAAATGCAATTAACGGAACATGGGAAACACACCAGTTTTGGGGCGGTCTTGCAGAAAACTCCGTTAAACTCTCTGATTTCAGCCCGTTGGTACCGGCAGATGTTCAGGCAGCAGTATTGGCTAAACGGCAGGAAATTGTTTCAGGTGACTGGGATGTATTTACCGGTCCTATCTACGGTCAGGATGGTGAAGTAGTTGTACCTGCAGGAACTGTTATGGAAGACGGTGCTATGCTTGGCATGGGCTTTTTCGTACAGGGAGTTGTTGGCTCAGTAGACTAAATTATAAAATTACTATTGCCGGTCGGACAGGTTTGCCTGGACGACCGGCTTTTTTCTTTCGGAGAGGGGGCTTCATTTGGTGGGAAAAGAGACTCAAAAAAAGACTCAGGACAATGTAATTCTACGCATGTCGGGAATTACAAAACGATTTCCCGGGGTTACCGCTAATAATCATGTTGACCTCTCTCTAAACGCGGGAGAAATTCTGGCGCTTCTGGGAGAAAATGGTGCAGGTAAAAGTTCTTTGATGAATGTACTTGCCGGTTTGTATCGGCCTGATGAGGGGTCGATTTTTATCAGGGGCGAACAAGTTCAGATACATTCGCCGCAGGATTCAATGCGATTGGGTATTGGCATGATCCATCAGGAGTTTATGCTTGTTGAGACCATGACTGTGGCTGAAAACATTATCCTGGGAATGAAAGATCTGCCCTTTATCCCGCTTATGCAGGAAGTACGGAATAAGATTACTGAATTATCTGAGCGCTATGGTTTGAAAGTAAATCCGGACAAGTATATTTATGAACTGAGTGTTGGTGAACAGCAGCGTGTTGAGATTCTGAAACTTGTCTATCAGGGAGCAGATATTCTGATTCTTGATGAACCTACTGCGGTTCTCACCCCGCAGGAGGCCAGAGACTTAAACACTATTATTGGAATGATGCTGTCCGAAGGAAAATCCGCTATTTTTATTACCCATAAAATGGATGAGGTGATTGAATTTTCTCATCAAGTACAGGTGCTGAGGAAGGGCGAGACTGTTGCTGTCTGTAAAACAGATGAGGTTACTCCCAAAGATCTTGCAAAAATGATGGTAGGACGTGAAATTTTATTCCATCTTGAACGTGACGTATACAAACCCGGAGAAGTCAGGGTGCATGTTGAAGATGTAAGTGTAATTGATCAGACAGGCAGGGCAGTTCTGGAGCATATATCTCTGGATCTTAAGGAAGGAGAAGTTCTTGGTATTGCCGGGGTTGCAGGAAACGGGCAGCAGGAACTATCTGAAGTAATTACCGGACTTATGTCTGTTACCAGTGGTTATCTCTATTTGGATGAACGTGATGTAACTGGAGCAACTCCTCTAAAAATGATTAAAAACGGCATCAGTCATATACCGGCAGACCGCGGTGCTATGGGTGTTGTTGGTGATATGAGTGTTGCTGATAATTTGGTTATGAAGCGATATCGAAAAAGACCCATGTCGAAAAATGGAATCCTGAACGGTTCTGTTATTGTTAAGTTTGCAAAAAAAATGATTGATGTGTTTAAAATTGCAACACCGGAATCTTCAACACGGGTGAAATTTCTATCAGGCGGTAATATTCAGAAAACGATACTTGCCCGGGAGATAGATTCCTGTGGAGGAATTCTGATTGCAGTATATCCTTCCCGGGGACTGGATGTCGGGGCAACAGAAGCTGTGAGAAAGAACATACTTAAACAGCGTGATAATCAGGCTGCGGTGCTTCTTGTCTCAGAGGAGCTGGAAGAGCTGATGATGGTGTCAGATAAAATAGCTGTTATGTTTGAGGGAAAGATAATGGGAATTGTTGATGCCCGCGAGACCAACATTGAACAACTGGGTATGATGATGGCCGGAATGGTGAAGGAGAGCACTCTATGAGGATGGTGCACTATAAGAATAAGAGAATAGTGTTGGAGAAAAGGGAAGTACGTTCAGGGAAAATTCTGTTTATTGTTCCTATAATTTCTTTTATTGTCTCCCTTGTTTTGGGGGCTGTTGTACTTGCTGCATCAGGAGCAAACCCATTTAGTACCTATTTTTATATGGCGAGGGGTGCCTTTGGGAGTTGGGTTGGATTTACTGAGACTTTAGTAAAAGCCATTCCGCTTATATTGACCGGACTGGGAGTTACTATTGCGTTTAAACTGAGGTTCTGGAATATCGGAGCTGAAGGTCAGCTTGTTTTTGGTGCTATAGGTACCGCCTGGGTTATGATTTTCTGGACATTTTTACCTGTTCAAATGCTTCTGCCGATTGCTCTTCTGGTCGGGATGACAGCTGGCGCTTTATGGGCTGGTATTGCTGCAGTGTTGAAGGCGAAATGGGGTGTAGATGAGACGTTGACTACTCTTATGATGAATTATATTGCTATTTTGTTTGCTGAATATCTCTATTACGGACCCTGGCGTGATCCTGATGGCTATGGTTTTCCCGGTACAAAAGCTTTTCCACGGGAGGCATGGCTGCCGAGGATTGCCGGCCGGGCACATTGGGGATTGGTAATTGCACTGGCAGCTGCAGTAATTCTCTGGTTTGTTCTCTATAAGACAAAGTGGGGTTTTGAGATAAAAATGATTGGACTGAACCAGCGGGCTGCAAGGTGTCAGGGGGTAAACATCCAACGAAATATCATTCTTGTTCTGCTGGTTTCCGGAGCGTTGAGTGGCCTTGCAGGTGCAGTTGAAGTTACTGCAGTTCAGCATCGGCTTATGAAAGGAATTGATATGGGGTATGGATTTACGGCAATAATTGTTGCCTGGATGGCTCAGTTGAATCCTTTTGCAGCGGTGCTTGTAGCTCTCATTATGGCAGGACTGCTTGTGGGCGGCGATCAGATTCAGATGATGATGGGGCTGCCAGCCTCTATGGGCTTGGTTTTGCAGGGTTTATTGCTTTTTCCACTGCTTGCCGGAACAATTTTTTCTGATTACCGGCTCAGAGTCGTTAAACAAGAGGAGGTAGAACAGTGCAGTTAATTACCACTTTGCTTGCAGTTACACTTGGTGCGGGAACCTCTCTTCTCTATGCGACATTGGGTGAAATCTATACCGAACGGGCAGGTATCCTGAATTTAGGTGTAGAAGGTATGATGATGATGGGAGCACTAAGTGCTTTTACGGTATCTTTTTATACAGGCAGTTTGATACTGGCTATTGTAGTAGCCATGTTGATAGGCGGCGCCATGGCTCTGATTCATGCCTTTCTCTGTATTACGATGCGTGCAAATCAGGTTGTAAGTGGGTTAAGTATAACGCTTTTTGGTACAGGACTTGCCAGTTATCTTGGTCAGCGGTTGGGACCTGCTTCCAATGGAAAGAATCTAGTTGGTATGACTGCTTCAAGTTTTACCGATTACTCTATTCCCTTTCTGGAAGATATACCAATACTCTCTGCATTTTTTAATCAGGATATATTAACCTATGCTCTTTTTTTGATCGTACCGATTGCCTGGATTTATATGTATAAAACACGCTCAGGGCTTACCCTTCGGGCTGTTGGTGAGGATCCCCGTACTGCAGCTGCCATGGGCATATCAGTTTCAAAAGTCCGTTATATCTATACAGTAATTGGTGGTATGCTCGTAGGGTTGGGCGGCGCTCACTTAACTCTGGGATATACTCCCGGATGGTCGGAGAATGTTACCGGCGGAAGAGGCTGGATTGTTATTGCTCTTGTTATTTTTGCCGGTTGGAATCCCGGCAGAGCAATTTTCGGGGCAGTTCTGTTTGGCGGAATTAATGCTATTCAATTCCGGCTGCAGGCCGCAGGAACAGTAATACCGGCATCATTTCTTAATATGGCACCCTATATTGTAACGGTAATAGTTCTTACGGTAATGACGTTGCTCGGTCGGAAAAAAAGAGGTAAATTCTCACCCCCAGCGGCTTTAGGTACTTCATTTTCAATAGAAGATAAATGAGCCAATTTTTAAAACATTAATTAGGGCAAAGCAAATAAAAAACGGTTAGCATATCGATGCTAACCGTTTTTTGTGGTATCAAATAAACTATTAGTTAGAAACCAGGATCCTTCGCGTTCGTTACGCACATATACATAATACTAATATTCTTATGAGAAAACAAGT
Source organism: uncultured Spirochaetales bacterium (assembly GCA_964567895.1). Taxonomy (GTDB): domain Bacteria; phylum Spirochaetota; class Spirochaetia; order JABMQR01; family JABMQR01; genus JABMQR01. Next base: position 16,216 of record CAZMOX010000047.1, read on the forward strand.
TCACAAACAGACCCTTTCAAATCCATCTATATCATCGATAGAGGTACACAGAGATCAGTTACCGTAATCCTTTGAATTTACTCCTGATTTTTTCTAATAAAGATTCTGTTTTGCTAAATTCATGTTCCACTTCTGTATTCTGTGTAAACAGCTGGTTTTTTTGAAAGTTAACGTATATATTACTTTTACTGCTTATGGAATGCTGCAGACGGCTCAGTTTTTCTTCCTGATTAGCGAGAAGCCTTGCGGATTGGTGTGTTGCACGACGTCTTCTTTTTTCCTCTTTTGTATCAGGTTTTCTGAGAAGATCTACACCTTTTTCGAGAAGGTCATCAATCTTTTCCAGAAAAGTACCCTTTCTTACATGATCTGCCAAAATACAGGAAATACCGGCAGCAATTGCAATACTGTTGAAAGCCCTGTCTACCGTGATCTGATAGCGTGCCCATCTCCAGTTTTGCATGACTCGTGACTTTAAACGTTCCAGTACCAGCCTTAATGAACCAAAAACGATAAGAAACAGCAAACTTAGCTGTGGAAGAGATACTGCACTGTTAAAAGCAGAAGCTGTCTCAGTTATAAAAAGAACAATAACCAGTGATACAACGCCTTCTGCAAGAGCAATCAGCCAAATAGTGGTTTTGAAAAGGCGCTGAGAGGTGCTGGTTTTGTGGAGGATATCTGAAAGATTCGAAGTTATAGCACGGAACTTTTTCAGAATGTCCGCCTGCTTTTTCCTGTTTCTAAAACTCCGGGAGTAAGAAAATATTTTCTCAGTAACTTTGACCGAAAAAAGATGATCAATAATAACATGCATCTGTTCATATGCGTGTGAAAAGGCCCATGCATTGTTATAGGTGTCACGTTTTCTACTGAGACCTGACAGCTCTGCATAGACACTATTAATATCCTTTATAGTTTTGTTAAAAGGAGTGGTCACCTTATCGATATCAACAGAGTTGTCAATTTCCATAATAGAGGAGTTGATTTTTTCTCTGATATCAGGAGTGGTCATATATAATCGATAGCATAAGTTTTCTGTTAAATCAATAGATGAATGGGAGCCGGGTTGAGAGTACACGAACGAGATTATCACGTTTGGAAAAGATTACTTTTCTTGGCAGTTGCTTCGCAACTGCTGGAGCCGGGGTAAGTACTCTCAACCGTTGAGTACTCGAACCGCTCCAAACCAGTATTTGCAAAGCAAATACCAAGTTGAGTATTCTCAACCAGACGTGATACTCTCGTCCACCCTCAACCAGTATTTGCAAAGCAAATACCAAGACGAGTATTCTCGTCCGTTATTGACACAAGTAAGCAGTGAGGGGATAATAAATGAGAAATTGGTTTGATTAGATAGTATAAAAAAGTATGGAGCA
>CAZMOX010000048.1:0-17232 GCA_964567895.1 uncultured Spirochaetales bacterium
ACAAACCGTTATTATAAGAATGGTGAACAGCAACAGCAGCAGGAGGTGTCGTTTTTTGCTGTAGAAACCTGGGCTAAACTTGCCAGCAGCTGCTCTACCTATCTGGAAAAGGGAAGGGGTGTTCGGGTTGTCGGTAGACTGAAGCAGGAGCGATGGACAGGAACAGATGAAAAAAAACATGAGCGAATTGTCGTAGTGGCAGAACATGTAGAGTTCAAGCCGCAGACAAACAAGACCAACCTAAATTCAGACCAAAAGGATGAGGTCCTGATAGGGAAGAAACCTGTTGTAATCGTGGAAGATGACGCAGCTGTTGAAGTCGCATCCTTTGCGGCAGAGTCTCCTAAGGGTGATGCTGGTAAGCTTCAGGTTAAAACAAAGAGAAGTAAATAAGGTGAGATAATATGAGAAGTCTCCTCCTGAAAGCGGCAGGTGTAACCACACACAAGCCGACCGCGGATTGGATACCGCATATGCTAAACTAATAGCATAAACAAAAACTAGGAGGAGACTATGAATAGTGTAATCTACTGTGAGGTTGAAAAGGAAAGTAGGTTTTACAAAACACTTAAAAAAGTGTCTTAACTGGTTCTCCGTTTTTCTGAGGCAGGATCAAAATTTGGTTATACAGATGATAACAAACATGGCGGATATTTTGGTGAGGAATACTACAGCCTTGCACCTTTTGAAAAATTTGATTCCCTGAAAATGGTACCAACTATTTGGAAAGATAAAGAATATACAGATTGTTCGGTTTTCCCGGCCAGAGAAGGGTTTATGGATCTTCTGCAGGTTTATAACAAGCCTCAGAAAGATTTTGCCTGGACTGCTGTAACAATACCCGAGGAATCATATCTGTGGTTTGCTCTTAAAGATCCTGAAATACTTCCCTCTACTGTTTTATGGATGGCAAATAAAGGAAGGCACCAAAAACCATGGAATGGGAGGAATATTTGTATAGGGGTAGAGGATGTATGTAGCTATTTGGGTGACGGGCTTGCAGTATCTGCTGAAAAGAATAGTTTAAACGAAGAGGAAATAAAAACCTGTCATCATCTTAGTAAAAACTCTCAAATGGATGTGAAGTATATACAGGGAGTAGTCCGTACTCCTGACGGTTTTGACCTGGTCAGGGATATTGTAAGTAAGGAAAATGGAATTGAACTTGTTTCATATTCAGGGAAGGTCGTTTTTACAAAAGTAGATTCCGGGTTTCTTAGTTAAGAATTTCCTAACCTATTTTTCGGATATACTTGTTGTTGTTATGATTGCTGCTGTCTGATAGCTTTGATCAGTCGTTAGATGTAAGTCCGGTTAGTATTATTTTTTCTGGATCAAAGGATAAACTCTGAGCCCAGAATAGAGCCTGTGTTCCCTCTTCTTTTGTCAGTAAAGGTATATCCCTGTATTCCCAGTCCATCCCAAGTCGATCATACTTCTCGATTGGCAGAGGATTAAAAGCACACAGTTCCCATCTATCAAATTTATCTGGTAAATTGTTCATCAAAAACCTGGCGATTCCCTTAATATTGCTTTTTTCCAGGGTAGCTCCCGGTATTAAAGGAGTCCTGATCCATAACGAGGTGTTATTCTCAGGCTGCTGAATATATTCTACCAGCTTAATCAGATTTTCCTGGATTAGATGGTTATCAGTGCCCGTCAGCTGTTTGTGCTTATCAGGGTCAATATGTTTTAAATCATAGAGTACCAGGTCAGTGTAAGGCAGAACCTTTTCAAATGAACTCCAGGGGATCTGCCCACAAGTATCCAGTGCTGTTGATATGGAGTTTGCAATGGCCTTTTTGAAGATTTCTGTAACAGCATCTGCCTGTATTAAGGGTTCTCCACCGGAGATTGTAACTCCGCCTCCCGATTTAATCATGAATGGTTTTTCTTTATCCAGTATCTGTTCGATTTCAGTAGTGGTATAATTTTGTCCATTTTTTTTCAAAGCTTTTCCAGGGCATTGATCTGCACATAACCCACAACCTGTGCAAACGGACTGGTTAATTTTAATTCCGTTTGTAACATCTCTTTTAAGGGCACCCTCCGGACAGATATCTATACAGTGGCCACAACCGATACAATTTTGCGGGTAATGCCATACTTCCTGTTGTATACGAAAACTTTCAGGGTTCTGACACCACCTGCATCGTAAAGTGCAGCCCTTTAAAAATAAAACTGTGCGCATTCCCGGTCCATCGTGAGTAGAAAGCCGGTGAATATCAAAAATTGTTGATTCCAAACAGTTATCCCCGATTATCAAAGAGATGAATAGTTGACTCGCTGAAGAAATTCCTCCTGGAATTTTCTATCCATTACAGTAAAGTGAGCCGAATATCCAGTTACCTTGACTACAATATTCTTGAATTCCTCTTCTTCAGGATGTTCCATCGCTTCTTTCAGTAATTTAAGGTCAATAGTGTTAAGATTGATCTGGACACCCCCCATTTCGAAGAAGGTTTCAGCAAAAATTTCCACAAAATCACCTTTTCGGCTTCCTTCAGGAAAGAAAGAAGGCTGCAGTTCCACCTGGAATGAGCCACCCTGATAATTGGAATAGTCAAGCTTGCAGAAAGAGCGCATAGTGGAGGCCATGCCTTCGGTATTACGTCCATGCATGGGATTGTTACCGTGAGCTACAGGTTCTTTTGCTTTTCGTCCATCAGGGGTGGCTCCAACAAATTGCCCTGCATAGGTATGACCCATGTATTGAAAAAGGCTTGGCCTGAACCAGTATCCCTTTATATTTCTCTTGTTTTCAAGTACTTCACGTATATGTTCGCTGACTCTGATTGATAAGCTGTCCACCTCATCTATGTCATTGCCGTATTTAGGCTGATTCAGAAAATTCCGTCGCATAATTTCTTCATCTTCCCAATCACTGTCCAGAACTTTTATGAGGTCTTTCATACTGTATTTCTTCTGTTCAAAGACCAGCTTTTTCATTGCGTAGATCGAGTCAACTACATTAGGGGTGCCGAGTATATTAACGGAAGTGTAATTGTATTTAACAGCCTGCATATCGGTTACATCCCGTCCTTTTTCGATAGGACCGTGCATACAGAAGCTTGTAACCATTTCCGGCCACACTTTTGCCTGCCATAGGTAGGTCTCATTCTTGAAATCTCTGAGGATATTCGCGGTACGGTTTACCTCATGGTCATAGATCTGCCAGAAATCTTCAAAGTCATCAATATTTCTATCCGCAGTAATTTGCATGGCTCTTTGCATTGGCTGAATAAGTACCAGGGAGTTAAGGTCCTGATCGTTGTACTCTTTCCCAACAACACAGTACCACTGACATCCTGAGTATGCAACATTCCAGGCGTCTTCTTCATCGACACCGGATTTCAGTTGGCTGTTTCTAAGAATGTCATAGTTTATAAGGGTAGGTGTTCCGCAGTTATGCCTGGCGACGACATCACAGCCGTAGTTGAAGAAATCTTTATCTATATTCGGATGCCACATGAGGCCGAGATGGTTGTATCCTCCGGTTATATCGTAGGCTTCAATGCCTATCCAGCTCATTTCATTGGTAGCATCTTTCTGGTCCCTGTCTTTCCCTCCGAAGGCCCAGTAATTGCCTCCATACTTTAAATAGAGTTCTGCTACCAGGTTCCTAGCCTTCTCTCTGTTGATCTTACCTTCTTCAAGATCTTTTTTATAGAACGGATATAAAAGCTGGTCCAGCCTTCCATACCCGTTACCATGACCATTTATTCTCTCTACAGTTGTAAAAAACTGGATCCATTGTACAGCTTCCGCGAATGTGCTGGGAGGAGCTGATATTATTGCTCTGGTGTTTGCAGCAACAAACTCATAATTAGCCTTTAGTTCGGGATCTGTTTCATTTTCAGCCAGCATGTCCGCTTTATCAGCATGTTTTTCTATATATCTCATAATGGCCAGAGCGACAGTCTCTGATGCTGCAAGATATTCTGCGGATTTTTTATTGCCGTATTCTGTGAAGGCTCTTCGTCTTTCTCTTATTTTATCGAGGATGCCTGACCATCCCAGGAATAGACCAATACTCAAATCTGGTGCTGTATGGGTGAAACTGATCCCTCCGGCTCCAAGTTCTCTTGCCTTTCGTCCCAATTCTCTCTGACTTTCAGGGTATTGAAAAAAGCGGGCTTCCTCGAGCATCCAATGGAATTCTCCTACTATCTCTTCGTTATGCAGAACTTCCGCAGGGCTGTGATCCAGAAAAAAAGCGTAATCTTCTGACCAGTTGCCAGGGGTGTATTCAAATCCATTCTTTTTTGAAGGCATTTCGTTAATAAAAGGGAATTTCCCACCGATATCAACCCTGGCATTATGATCTCCAAGATTGATTCTTGTATCTTTATCTGCAGAAAGTTCCCCTGTGTTCGGGCTGAATGCGGCAGCCTCTCCCGACCAGTGATAAACAAGGAATTCAGGATTATCAACATATAGATCTCTTTTATGCTCAGTTGCAAGTTTATGACTTCTGGTAATAAGCCTTTTGATTCTCTTGTCCGCCTTTAGTATTGTAGTCTCTTTAATTATTACAGTTTGCATTTTACCCTCCATCTCATCTCTATTAATAATATTATCAGAATAGATATTTTAAACAACGATAAAAAATATGACTTTGTATGGAAAATTTAGCAATAAAGTTAATATCCCTGGCCCTCTTTCTTATTGATGCTTAATTATGGTAATATCAGTAATGTGGATTTTTAACTCTGAGTTTAATTTACATGAATTAAAACACCCTATACTATGGGTTACACAGCAGAAACCTGTTCCTCCAAGACCGGCAGATCCTGAATCCTATCCTGAAGATGATTTTAAGCACTGGTATGATAAAGAATATGCGGGCTGGAATGTAAAAAAAGTAAATATGCCGGTTTCACCGGCCAATGGTCCGGGGGGTAAAAATATTATATGTCTTCTGACTGGTCATCACCCCTATATTTCCATGTATGAAAGAGGTATGGCGAAGACTGCCTCGGCATTCAAAATCAATCTAAGATTTAAATACTCGGAATGGAATGATGAAGAGCAGCATATGCAGGTTGAAGAGACTATCAGGGAAAGACCGGACATGATAATTGTAATTCCAGAAAATACTGAATTAAGTTCTAACTGGTACAGAGATATTAATGAAGCAGGAATTCCCGTTATTGCCAGCAATCTTATGCCGGAGGATGAGGGATTTAGATATGTACTCTCATGGACTGGTCCCGATGACTGGAGGCAGTTTAGAAAACTTGCAGTTGAGTTTGCAGAAAGGATGGATTATAAGGGAGGGTATTGTATTGTTGGACATATTCCCGGAACCTCTGCATATTATGCCCGACGATGGGCAATTATTACAGAACTGAACAGAATAGCGCCTAAAATGGAACTCCTTGCCATGGAATCAACAAACCTGAATACTGATAATACTTACAGGGTTGTAAAGAGATGGCTTGATGAGTTTGGAAACGAGATAAAAGGTATAGTCAGCGCCGATGATAATCTTGCACAGATTGGAATTAACAGAGCTCTGGCAGAGTCAGACAGGGAAGAAATTATAAGAGTTGCCAGTGGCAGTACCCAAAAAGGTATCAGAATGTTAAAAGACGGTCAGCTGGATGCCATTACCTTTCAGTCTGCAGAATTGGATGGAGCCTTACCTATACAGGTAGCTGTTGACTGGTTCAATGGACTTATTGTTCCACCGATAAAATATCTGCCCACACATATTCTAACCAGGGATAATGTTGAAGATTTTATGTTTAATCTTAATAACCCTTGTGAAATAGACCTGGATTATCTTTATCAGTCTATTATTGAGTGTAACTCAATGGAGGTTGAGTCTTTTTTTGATTCCCTTTATCTTCAGTTTTCATCTATGGGGGTCTTAACAGTTGAGTATTTTAGGGGTTTTTCAATCGAACTGCTGTCAAATCTGCTGAATATTATCAAGTCTGCCAAATTGTCAGAAAAGACAATTATTGGAGACTATGAAACCATCTTCAAGAAACTGTTTAATCAGCGGACAATGGAACTTACTCTCTCCTGGATGAAGGATGTTGCACTGAAAGTAATTTTTAATATCGGGGAGATCAGAGATAAACCTCTTACTCTTATTCAGCAGATTGTTGATTATGTTAACATTGAGTATAAAACCCCATTATCTATTAAAATAATATCATATTCGTTCAATATATCTGCTGCTTATCTGGGGAAATTATTTAAACAGGAAACCGGACAGAGCTTTTCACGATATCTAAACAATTTACGAATAGAAAGAGCGAAAATTCTTCTATTAGAGACAAATTCAAAAGCTAATAAAATCGCAATAGAAGTCGGCTATAGTGATTCAAATTATTTTTATAACATATTTAAAAAGTATACGGGGATGTATCCATCCGAGTATCTGGACAAAGAAAATAAGCATTAGTGAACAGTTATTATTATGTCTCAGACTGTAATAATTAAAGATTAATATTGACAGCAGTAATTTTCAGTTATTCAATAGACCCATAATTATTTACAGGAGAACCGTCAAATGACATCAAAAGAGAGAGTAGAAGCTGTTTTTGCCGGAGAAATACCGGATAAGATCCCCCGTTGGTGTGGTGCTTCCCCTGAGTTTTGGGAAAAAGCAAAGAAAGAAACAGGACTAAATGACGAAGATTTGCGTAGTAGGATGGGTGATGATTTTAGACGAATATATACCGAATATAAGGAACCCGCTGTAGAATTGGTGGATGGTGCTACCTGGTGTTCACCCTTTGGAATCCAGAGGAATGGTATTGGATATGGTCAGCCTATGTCACATCCCATGAAAGATGTTGAAACCATTGCGGAAGTAGAAGCCTGGCAATGGCCGGATTCTAATCTGGTGGATGTTTCGACACTAAGAGCACAGGCTGGTGTATGGAACAGCCAGTATTCAGTCCTTGGAGGAGAGTGGTCCCCGTTTTGGCATGATGTGATTGATCTTGTCGGACATGAGAACCTCTACTACATGATGTATGATCATCCGGAAATGACAAAACTTATTTTCGAGAAAGTGACTGATTATTATTTTAAAGCCTCTCTCAGAGCTTTCAATGAAGCTGCAGATTTTATGGATATATTTTTTATTGGAAACGATTTTGGTGGACAGAATGGTCCCCTTATGGGAATAGAAATGTTTAATGAGTTCCTGATGCCTTCTATGAAGCGCTTGATAAATCTGGGACACGACTACAATCTCCCGGTGCTGCTTCACTGTTGCGGAGGTTACAGGGAATTGATGCCTTCTCTCATTGAAGCAGGTATAGACGGCCTTCAGGCTCTGCAGCCTGATGCCCATGGTATGGAACCCGGATCCTTAAAAAAAGATTTTGGTAATAAGATAGTGCTTAATGGATCCATAGATTCTCATTATATACTAATAAATGGTGAGAGTCCGGAATGGGTAAGGGAGCAGACCAGAGAAGTTGTTTCCCTTATGAAACCTGGGGGCAAATATATTGGAAGCGCAAGCCATGATACTATTCTCGAGGAAACGCCGGTGGAGAACGTTCTGGCCATGATGGATGCAATCGAAGAATTTGGAAAGTATTAAACCTTCCTGCAGGTTCCTCTTCGTACGAGTTGTTGTTTTACTTTTAAAACATGAATTTCCTCAGAATAGTAAGTTAATCTATTAATCATCATTTGTGCCGCTACGTGTCCCATATATGATGTATCTATATGCATTGTTGTTATTTGAGAGATATAGGGTATTGAATAATCCAGAACATCTCCAGGAGCAATCACCGATATGTCTTCAGGAATATTAAATCCCATTTCTTTTAATAATTGAATAGCTCTTCCTGCAATATCATCATCCAGACAAAAAATTGCTGTTGGATGAGAATTGTTGTTGAATAAAACTGAAAGATCTACCCTGCATTGTTCAGTATCATCAGGGTTGTAATAAATTTTATTTGATTCCGGAAAACTTATATTTTTTTCATCCAAAGCTTTTTTAAAGCCTATAAAACGATCTATTGAAAGCACAGGAAGATCCTGTCTTTGATAATCCAGAAAAGATATATTTATATGTCCCAGGTCAAGTAAATGCATGGCTCCTTCATATGCACCATGGAAATTATCTACACATACTGAATAGAACTTGTTCTGATAGCTGTTATTCATTACAACAATAACTGGTATTCCGGAATTTTCCAAAGAAGTAAACAAACTTTCCCTTCCAAAGTGGATAGAGAACATTCCCTTGCATTCAATACTTTCAAGCTTATCAATAATTTCCTCATCCTTTGTTTCATTATGAAAAGGGATTAATACGGTATTCAGATCATTTTTTTTTAGTTCTATCTCAATTTCTGCAATAATTGGGCGAATAAAGGAAAGAATAAAAGCCCATGCCGGATCAATGCTATATAAAATTGCTATATTTGCAACAGCCTTTATATCTGATGGTTTTTTCTTTTTAGTATATCCAATATCATCAGCTGCATTTAATACCTTTATCCGTGTTTCTTCAGAGATGCGCCCCTGTTTTGAAAAAACCAGGGATGCTGTTGTTAGTGACACACCAGCAAGTGTGGCTACATCTTTTAGTTTTGGTTTCATACCTTCCCTTGTAAAATAATTTACCAGTATTTTATCATTAAACTGTACAATGTCAATCAATTTAGAAAATATTACCCAATATTTACCTGTTTATGTCATTTTAAAATCATTTTAGTTAGCTTTGTACCTATTTTTCCTGTATTTCAAAGATAAATATTTAGTAAAGTTTTGCCGTTTGCTTGACACTGGGTAAATATGTGGTAAAATATTTTAAATCAAGGAGAAATTATGAAACGTTTTGGACAGCTGATAGGTCTGAAAGAAGAAAATCTGGATGTATATAAAAAATATCATGCTGAAATATGGCCGGAAATAGCAAACATGATACGTGAATGTAATATCCAAAATTACTCCATTTATCATTTTAAAGGGATGCTGTTTGCCTATATGGAATATACAGGAAATAATTTTGATGACGATATGGCCAGGATGGCAGCTGATCCAAAGACCCAGGAATGGTGGGATATCATGAAACCCCTGCAGGAACCTGTGGATGAACGTAAAGATGGTGAATGGTGGGCAGACATGGAAGAAGTTTTTCATCAGGATTAAGTATTACTCACTAATGAGTCATTCAGAAGGGATGAATCCCTGAGGAATGATCTCTGCGAGCAAAGGAGAAAGAATTTGACATCAAGGGAAAGGATTGTTGCAGCTATTGAACATAGGGAATCAGATCGTGTTCCTATAGATCTGGGATCCAACCCAAGCTCAGGGATTTCAGCAATTGCCCATGATAATCTGATGAAACATCTTGACTGGAAGGATCAGCCTACTTTGATTTATGATGTTGTCCAGCAGTTGGCTCAACCCGGAGAGAAGCTAATTGATCTTTTAGGTGTAGATGTCATCGATATTGGACGAGCGTTTAATGCCTCTGTTAATGATTGGCTGCCGGTAGAAATGGCAAACGGAAGAACAGGATATTATCCCAGTTGGTTTAATCCTGTTAAAGATGAAAAAGGGAATTGGAATGCCTTTCATAAGGATGGTACAAGAATTGCCACTATGCCGGAAGGAGCTACCTTTTTTGATGAAACCTGTTTCCCCTTTGTGGATGCTTATCCTGACAGTAGGGCAGGGATGAATGAGGTTCTTGATGAGGCAATGGATAAGGTCTTATGGCAGGCTCTTGTTCACAGTCCCTGGGATCATGCTGCTGAACCTAATTTCTGGGATAAGCTTCGTAAGGGAGCCCTTCATTTAAGGGAAACAACAGACAAGGCTTTGATGGTTGTATTTGGTGGTAATCTTTTTGAGTGGGGAACATTTATCCGGAGAATGGATAATTTTCTCATGGACCTTTACATCGATAGAGAAAATGCAGCAATTCTGATAGAGCTTCTCATGGAACGTCATATGAAGACATTGGAAAAGGTTTGTGCCAGCGTAGGTGATATTGTTGATATTATCCGCTTTGGTGATGATCTGGGAATGGATTCCGGGCCATTTATGAGTATAGATATTTATAGAGAGCTTTTTAAAAATCATCGGAAAAAGATGTCCTCCTATGTGCATAAAAACTCTTCCATGCATACTTTTATTCATAGCTGTGGTTCAATTTATCAGTACATTCCCGATTTGATCGACGAGGGGATCGAAATTATCAATCCTGTTCAAACAAACTGTCATGATATGGATCCACTTAGACTAAAGAAAGAATTCGGTAGGGATATTGTTTTTTGGGGGGGGGCTATGGATCCCCGGGAGATATTTAATCATGGTGGTCCAAAAGAGGTGAGGGCGGAAACATTCCGAAGAATGGAGATATTTGCTCCTGGCGGAGGATTTGTGGTTAATAATATCCACAACATTATGCCGGATGTATCTCCCGAAAATATCCTGGCTTTCTATGAAGCAGCCAATGATTTTAGATTATAGAGAATGAGGTAAATTATATGGATAATGAAAAAAAAGAAAATCGTAAAATACTGGTAGGTGAAGGAACCAGTATGTTTGAAATAAGATCAAAAGATATTACTGGAGATTTAAAACGCTCGCCTGAATGTCTAAAAAAACTGGAAAGGATGAATAAAACCCTTCGACACGAAGAAGCTGATCGAATACCAATAGGGGAGTATTTTTGGGGCCAGTTTCTTGACAGATGGAAGACAGAGTTGGATTTGCCTGCTGATACAGATATTTATTCCTACTATGATCTGGACTGGATAACTACAGTTCCTAATATGGATCCACATATTAAAAAATTTGAATTTATAAAAAATACACCGGAAGAGGTTATTGTTCGTACGGGATTCGAGGCAGAAGTACTTAAAAATATGTCCATAACAATGCCTGCTTTTACCAAATTTCATACAGATACTGTTGAAAAAATGGAAGCTTTTGAGTTTGATGATCCCTGGGACGACAGAAGGTATTTTAGTGCAGGTGATAACCAGCTTGCCGGAGTTGGTGATGGATTTGCTCTTAATTCTCCCCCCTGGGTTGATACTGTTAAATCTCTTTACAATGATTTTCCTGTCTATGGAAGTATCTGTGAGGCTCAGGAAGAGGGATGGCGGATTATCGGATCGAAAAATATGATGTTATGGATGGGACTTTATCCTGAAAAATTGGGAAAGTTTTTAACACGACTTGGGGAATTCCTTATTGAAATGACAAAGGCCCAGATAAAAGCTGCTGATGGACTTCTTTCAGGAATGGTAATTTGGGGAGATGTAGCTTATGGAAATGGTATGATGTTTTCTCCCGATTACTGGAGAAAGTATTTCAAACCTATAGTAAAAGAGATTACCCATGTGTGTCACCAAAATAATCTACCTGTTATCTATCATGGATGTGGAGATGCCCGTTCTATTTACAAAGATTACATAGAAATTGGAATTGATTCATACAATCCTCTAGAAGTAAAATCAGGGCTTGATGTTTTGGAATTGAGGAAGGAATATGGTCATACTATGGGTTTCTGTGGAAATATGGATGTTATGCGTTGGGCTGATTTACCCATGGATGAGCTTAAAACATATGTCCTCCGAAAGCTTAATGCGGCAAAAGGAGGAGGATTCATATTTCAGTCAGATCATTCAGTTCCCCATTCAATATCCGGGGAACGATATGATTATGTTGTAAAACTTGTAAGGGAATATGGAAATTATCCTTTAAAGCTTGGTGAATATGATATTCCGGAATTGAGTTAATAATTTCTGTTGAAATGCAAAAAAAACTTGTTGCGGGATAAAACATAGGAGTTTATCATAGAAATGAAAGCTAAAATAAATAGTAATGAAAGATAATAATATATGTATCATTAATATGAAATATGTTTATTTCGAAAGAGGAGTTTCAAGGGTGCTTAATAATGTCTGATGTCATAGTTAATAATGGTAAATCCTACAAAACTGCTCTCGAAATGAAGGCAGTAAGTAAGCAGTTTGTTGGTACTCTTGCAGTTGATAATGTAGATTTTAATGTCAGAGCAGGTGAGGTTCATGCGCTTATTGGGGAGAATGGAGCTGGGAAATCAACACTAATGAAGATCCTAGCTGGATCATTCAGTGATTATACCGGTGATATAATAATCGGCAATGAAAAAGTGGATTTGCATACACCCTCTCAGGCAAAGAGGAGTGGAATAGAGATGATCTACCAGGAATTGAGCCTGGCACTCCCTTTGAGTATAGCAGAAAATGTTCTGATAGGTCGATTACCGAAAAAAAGGATGCTACTGGACAGAGAAAGGATTGTAAAGGAGACTAGAGACTGTTTGAAATTGGTTGGTCTTGAGTATCTTGATCCAAATATCCAGATAGAAGAGATCAGCCAGCATGAAGGTCAGCTGGTGGAGATTGCAAAAGCGCTGGGTAATAATCCCCATATTCTGGTAATGGATGAACCCACTTCAGCCCTGTCAAGAGAAGAGGTTAGCCGTCTGTTCGCCATAATTAAGAATTTAAAGGATCAGGGACTGGCCATAGTCTATATATCCCATCATCTTCCGGAAATATTTGAGGTTGCAGATAGAGTAACAGTTCTTAGAGACGGCAGGAAGATCGGGACAAAAAAGATTGATGAGGCAAGCAGTGAAGAACTTGTTCAGATGATGGTAGGCAAGTCGGTTACCGAATTTTATTCATATACAAGTCATAGAAAGGAAAACGAACGACTCCGGGTTGAAGGGTTGACCAGGTATGGATTTTTCCATGATGTATCTTTCAATGCATTTGAGGGAGAAGTTCTGGGAATCTGCGGGTTATCCGGTGCCGGACGGAGTGAGTTGGCTCGTGTTCTGGTAGGATTGGACACAAAGGATACTGGAAAGGTTTTTCTGGACGACGAAGAAATAAATCCATTTAATATGGGTCAGGCAGTTGCAAAAGGATTAACTTATCTGACTGAAAACAGAAAGAGTGAAGGTTTGGCCCTGAGATTGGATGTGAAAGAGAATACCTTGGCCTGTATTATTCCAAAGTTGATAATAAGAGGTGTATATCAGGAACGTGAAGGAATTGAGAAATTGAACAAATTAATAAAAGAACTCTCAATCTATCCTCCGGATCCGTCAAGGATTTTAGGTAATTTATCCGGTGGGAATCAGCAGAAGGTTTTATTGGCTAAATGGATGGCGACTGATCCGAGGATTATGATTCTGGATGAGCCTACCCGGGGTGTTGATATTGGTGCCAAGATGACGATACATCAATCCATTGAGCGTCTTGCTAAAGACGGCAGTACCATTATCCTGATCTCTTCAGACCTGCCGGAACTTGTTTCTCTTTCCAGCCGGGTACTAATTATGCGGCAGGGCCGAATTATCAGGGAAATGGCAAAAGAGGATTGTACTGAGGGGAGTGTTCTTCTTGCAGCAAATGGTGAAGGTATATAGATATGGATAATACAAAAGTAAGCAGCACAGCGCAGGTCGAAGTTAAACTGAAAGATATCAGGGCTACAAAGACTAATCCATTAGGAAGAATTATGCATTATGTCGGTATTTACGGTGTTGCCATTATGTTTATCCTGGTGGGAATAATCCTTCAAAGTCTTGGTATAATTAATAATTTCCTGACAACTCAGAATATGATGAACATCCTGGATGCAGTTTCCATGCTGGGTATAGTAGCAGTAGGTATGGCATTTGTTACCTATTCGGGCCATTATGCTGATTTGTCGGTCCCAACAACCATGGCCTTCTCAGGGTATGTCGCTGTGCAGATGCTTCAGTATGGATTTATACTGGCAATAATCAGTGCATTTGTGTTCGGATTTATCATTGGATTAATAAATGCCATTGCCATTGGTAAGTTTAAAGCGAATCCAATTATCTGGACTCTGGCCGTAAATTATGTATCCATGGGCATTATCAGGCTGGTGTGGGTTAACAAGCAGATATATCCGGATATGATAGCAAAATCTCTGCAGGCCAGTAATCTTTTCGACAATATTTACAGGTACAGGTTTTTTAATAAAATTGCTCTTCCTTTAGTTATGCTGGTTGCTCTGGTAATAATACTTAATTTTGTAATGAAAAGGACGAAGTTTGGTGTGCAGTTGAAAATGACTGGAGCTGCCGCCAAGGCTGCCAGGTTTTCAGGTGTGAATACTGAAAGAGTCATAGGTACGGCTTTTATTATATGCGCCCTGACGGCGACTCTGGGAGGCCTTGCTGTAACTTCTCTTTCCCGTGTAGGTGCCTGGTACAACGGAGTGGGCTATGATTTTAAAGCTGTTACCTCTATTGTAATAGGTGGAATGACCTTGGCCGGCGGGAGGGGTACCATTATAGGTGTTTTGGGAGGTGTTCTTATAATTGGCCTTATGAACAATATATTAACTCTGTTGGGAGTTGGTACTTTTTCCCAGGATATCATAAGGGGTGCCATATTTATCATTGTTGTAGGCATTAATGCCAAATCATTAAGAAGTCAGGGGCGTGATGATGCTTAAGAAATTTATGAATAAAAGTTTAATACTGACATTTGTGGATCGTAACAGGATTTATATTCTTTTTATATTTGTTTTCCTTTTTATGACTATATTTGCTCCCAGGTTTTTCAATGTCTTTAATCTGACTACAATAATGCGGACTATGGCAATGAATGCTACTGTCGCTATAGGATTTACCATTATTCTGATAATCGGGCAGCTGGATCTTTCCATTGGTACAATAATTACTTTTTCAGGAGTTCTGGGTTTAAGTCTGAAAGAATATCTGGGATTTGGTGGTAGTGTACCTGTTGCCATAATTGCCGGTGGGTGTATCGGTCTTATTAACGGCCTTCTTGTTGCAAGGGCGAAAATTAATTCATTTATTGTAACTCTCGGCATGATGACTCTTCTTCAGGGTGCAATTTATACAATTACAGGTGGTAATTCCGTCAGTCTGTCCACTCCCGATGCTTTCGCAGTATCCGACTGGCTCGGTGAAATGATTTTCCCTCTAATTACTCCAAGGGTTCTTATTGCAGTTTTATTGGTAGGGATCTTTTCAATATTCTTAAACAGAACCAGAACCGGGCGTAATTTCTATATGGTAGGCGGAAACCTGCATACGGCATGGCTGGCTGGAATTGATACTGATAAATACACAATTGCAGCCTTCATTCTCTCCGGAGTTATGGCCGGCATAGGCGGTGTACTGTTTGCTATGGAAAGTGCAGCGGCAACATTGAATATGGGCAATTCTTCGCTAATGTATATCATTTCAGCAACAATAATCGGTGGAACAGCCATGTCCGGGGGAAAGGGAGGAGTCTTCAAAACCTTCATGGCGATTTTAATGCTGGATGTTCTGTACAATGGAATTATACTTTTCGGCCTTGGTAATGAGGTTAAGATTTTTATTGCGGGCTTTATTCTTGCATCGGTTGTACTCTATGAAGCTTATGTTGCCTACAAGCATGAAAGAATTATTGGTCAAAGACCGGAGCTTCTCAAGGAATTACAAAGTGTCCATAAAATAGGTTTCGTTGGAACCTTTTGGAAATATTTTTCACAAGAAAAACGGAGGAAGAAATGAAGAAACTGATTACAATACTATTCAGTCTGCTTTTTGTAATGGCCGTAACTGGATTTGTCTTTGCTGGAGGAGATGCTGAAGAGACAGAATCAGCTGGTTCCGGAGCTGATAATCTTAAGGCTTCTCTGGCAATAGATGTATCTGTTTTAAAAGCTGCTGATGGTCAGCAGTTAATAAAACTGGAAGGAACGAGCCGTAATGTACCTGCAAGACCTGCAGATCCTTCTGCATTACCTGAAACGGATCCACTGCATTGGTGGGATATGGAATTTGCAGGTGAAATAACCAATAAGACAAATATCCCTGAATCTCCAGCTGACGGAGCAATCGGTAAAAAAGTTACAATGATTGTTCATGGAGACCATCCCTGGACAACTGCATGTACAAATGGTGCACAAAAGGTTGCTGATGCATACAGTATGGATATTAAAATTCAGTCACCCAACTGGGATCTGGCTGTTCAGAATCAGATGATAGATCAGGCTATAAATGAAAGACCTGACATGATTCTTTTAATTCCTCTTGATGCAAAGACTGCACTCCAACAGGCTCGAAAAATAAACAAAGCCGGTATCCCGTTGATTCTATTCAATACTCTGCCTGAGGCAGCAGCTATGGATTATGCAATTACCTGGACCGGACCTGATGATTTTGGACAGTTTAGAAAACTCTCACGTCTTTGGGCAGATGCCCTTGGAAAGAAAGGGGGAGTTGCATATGTACAGCACGCTCCCGGTGGATCACCTTATTTTGCACGATGTTTTGGTCCTATTTCAGAATTAGCTGAATATGCTCCTGATATCAAGGTTCTTGATGCACAGGCTCCAGGATTTGAAGCTGATAAAACCATGCAGCTCGTTTCTGACTGGCTGACACGTTTTGGTGATGAACTTGTTGGAATTTGTGCAGCTGATGATTCAGCTCAGGCTACTGGGATTATTGAAGCACTGAAAAAGGCGGGAAGGGAAGATATTATTGTTATTGCAGCCGGTAACAGCAAGGTAGGAATGGACCTTGTTAAAAATGGCGGCTTGTATGCTATTACTTATCAGACTGCTGAAGGTGATGGTGCATTAGCTGTTAAAACTGCTGCTGACTGGTTTAATGGAATGGAAATCGAATCTATTCGAAATATCCCTCAGCATATGATTACTAAAGCTGATGTTGATACATTCTACCCTCCACAGTGGTAGGGCTTAAATAATCTATATATTCAAAAGCCATGGTTTTGCCATGGCTTTTTTAAATTAGTTACTATTCAGTTAATATTTACAATGATATATTTGCAGATATTTTTTTAAAGGATGATAAAAATGGCAATTGTACAAGTTTTAAAGCGCGCGCTATAGGATATACAAGTGACTAATCACTTGAAAATAGTAAAATCTTGCGTCATGCCGATATATATATATAAAGGTCAACATCTATTTACATCATCTTATCAGTTCCTACCTCCTGTAATTGTTATATATTGATGACGAAGATAACCTCATAAGTAATAATCAGGTGGGGATGGAATGGTGTTCAACTTACGCCGGAATAATCAGAAGTTGAAGTATTTCTGTAGGAACTTTATGCTATCTGAAATGAAATAAGAGTTTTAACTACTGTGATTATTGAGGGGAATCTGACAAGAGATCCTGAGGAAGTCTCCACACCCAAAGGAACTC
>CAZMOX010000049.1:0-1688 GCA_964567895.1 uncultured Spirochaetales bacterium
CAGGAAATCACCGGAAAAACTGGTTGATACGGTTATTGATATGATCGCTACAAGTCTCTCTGGTAAAAGCGGCTGATGTGTCTACCGCTCTTGATACTTGCGGAGTGTGCAGCCGGGAAGATCTGGAAAAAGCGGCTGAATTTGCCGATATTATCTTATTTGATCTGAAAATATGTGATCAGGAAGAGCACCGCAAAGTAGTTGGCGGTAATTTTTCCACAATTTTTGAAAATTTACGCAGAGTCGCAGCAATGAAAAAGAGAATATGGTTAAGAACACCCATTATCCCCGGATATACCGATAAAAAAGAGAACATCACCGGACTTGCCCGAAAAGCAGCTGAGATTCTGCATGAGTTTGGTGAAAATGCCGTTGAGCGATGGGAACTCTGTGCCTTTAATGATCTGTGTGCTGACAATTATCACCGCTTGGGAATGCCCTGGGCACTAAAAGGAAAAGGATTGATGCGTAGAGAGGAGATGGAATCGCTGATTGAGACCATAATCTCGACAGGATTCCCCGCTGACCGGATTCGTTGGACGGGGATGGTACAGAATGAAAAAGGAGATACTAACCATGATGAAGTTGTCTGATAGATTTCTTGAGAGTGATTTGCCCTATTTTGAGCCGGATGGCAAGGTAGGATTGCTTGCAACGATAGATGAAAAGGGCTTACCGCATATTACCATGATAACGGCTATGCAGGCCAAAGACCCTGAACATCTCATATTCGGTCAATTTTGTGAAGGAAAGGGAAAAGAGAATGTACAGGTACGCAATAAAGCCGGCTTCCTGATCATGACGCTGAACAAGGAGCTCTGGCGTGGAAAAGCCCTCTGGACCCACTCCTCTGCTACCGGACCTGAAGCCGATTTATTTAATCAAAAACCAATGTGGCGCTACAACTCCTACTTCAGTATGCATACCGTTCATTATATGGATCTGATCGGAACTACCAGAAAAGAGAAACTTCCTATGGGTAAGATTGTTAGCGGCGTGGTTAAGAGTCGTCTGTATAGAGCCAGGCAACCGGAATCAGAGGTGATGAATCCCTGGACACAATCTCTTATTTCCAAAGTTGGTGCACTGAAATTTCTTGCCTATATCGATAGTGACGGCTTCCCCATACTGATTCCCGTTCTTTCAGCAAGAACAATTTCTACAGAGAAAGTCCTCATTCCTCTTGCAGAATATGCTGATGATATTGTCAATGTTCCAGAAGGTCCTGCAGCACTCTATACCATGGACCTGACAATGGAGACAGTTCTTGTCCGTGGTAATTTTACCGGTGTAAAACGTCATGGCCTCATAAAAGCTGCCGAATTAGCGGTAAATCATGTATATAACTCCATGCCTCCGGGAGCCAGGACTATTTATCCGTCAAAGAAACTGGAACCGGTAACGGAGTTCCAAGCATAGTTGATACGGTATATAAACAGTGGGACGTACGACAATTCAGACGTCACCTTGAAAAACTGCAGCTCCCGACAAATAAAAAGGTTAAGACTTTTTGCATCTTACTTTGCGCAACAATATAACTATAAACAATTTAAGCCCTCTAAATACTTGACATCATCCATCATTTTTGCTTATTATTGCCTTGCTTCAAGGGCCCATAGCTCAGTTGGTTAGAGCAACGGACTCATAATCCGTGGGTCCAAGGTTCAAGTCCTTGTGGGCCCAAAAAA
>CAZMOX010000049.1:1788-17165 GCA_964567895.1 uncultured Spirochaetales bacterium
GCAACGGACTCATAATCCGTGGGTCCAAGGTTCAAGTCCTTGTGGGCCCAAAAAACAAGCCACCCTTCCTGGGTGGCTTGTTTTTTGCCTATAAGCACGCAGAAACTTACGTAGTTTGATAATCTATCATCATTTAAAGCTATTGCTATCTTCAATCCATATATTTCCCCAACCAATTCAGTTCCCTTTCAAACTACCATGATAAAATTTCAAAGAAATTTTATCCGTTCAAAGTCCTTGTGGGCCCAAAAGAAGGAAAACGACTTCATGTCATTTTCCTTCTTTTTTTTGCCTATAAGCACGAAGAAGTTTGCGTAGTTTGATAATCTAACTTCATTTACAGAAAGTGTTTTCTACAATCAAAATATCCCACAACCAATCCAGTTCCCTTTCAAACTACTAAAGAACTAATTCCGCAGGAATTTGTTTCGTTCAAAGTCCTTGTGGGCCCAAAAAAAGCAGGAAGATGTTTTATCATCGACCTGCTTTTTTTACGTCTATAAGCACGAAGAAACTTGTGTAGTTTGATAATCTATCATCTCTTGATTCTTGATATACTCTCGAATCATTTTCTCACCCAGAAATGCAAATTCGTAAACCCTTTCTGTCGATACTTCGGAACAAATACCACGTGATACTTACATTCCCTCTTCGTATGTGCTAAGCTTCTCTCGACAGAACCTCTTCAAGTCTCACCGGCAGAGCTGGTGGTTTACTTTTTATAATTAGCATTCGCAGAATAAGTACTCGTTTACCCTTTTATTTAGCAAATGAGAGAGTTTTGAATCAGTGTGTAGTAAGAACAATTAAAAAGAAGGAAAATTATGAGTAAATTGAAATTTGGTGTTATTGGTACTTCAAGAAAAGAGGATGAGAGACGTATCCCAATCCATCCCGAACATTTTACACGCCTTCCCGAACACGTTCGCCGTCAGTTGATATTTGAGAAGGGCTATGGAAAACCTTTTGGTATTACCGATTCAGAAATATCGGATCAGTCCGGTGGTGTTGCCACACGTCATGAACTACTGGCCGGGATAGGGAATGTCATTCTTCCCAAACCCGTGTTAAAAGACTTTGAAGAATTATGCGAGGGCGGAATCCTTTGGGGCTATCCGCATTGTGTACAGCAAAGATCGCACACCCAGGCTGCTATCGATCGGAAGCAGACACTTATCGCTTTTGAGGATATGTTTGTTTGGACACCGAATGGGCAGATTGGCCGCCACACTTTTTATAAAAACAACGAAATGGCAGGCTATTGTGCGGTATTACATGCCCTGCAACTGAAAGGAATGGACGGGCACTACGGTAATCAGCGTAAAGTAGTCATTTTCAGTTTTGGTGCGGTCAGCCGTGGTGCAATATACGCCCTGAAAGCAAGAGGCTTTAGAGATATCACAATTTGCATTCAACGCCCCGACCACGAGGTACGTGAGGAAGTACTTGATTGTCACTATGTCCATATTCGGGAAGGAAATGAAGGTGAAGTACGTATTTTGGTTGTGGAGCATGATGGGTCTGAAAAACCATTGATTGATCTGCTCAGCGAATCAGAAATTATCGTAAACGGAACCCTGCAGAAACCAGATCATCCTATCAATTTTGTGACAAAAGATGAAATATCTTATCTCAAGCCAGGCTGCCTGATTATTGATATCAGCTGCGACGAGGGTATGGGATTCTTTTTTGCCAAACCGACATCATTTAAAAATCCTATGTTTAAAATTGGACCGGTAGATTACTACGCCGTGGATCATACACCAAGTTATTTATGGGAAAGCGCCTCGCGGGCAATCTCTGGTGCGCTCATTATCCATTTGCCGACTGTGTTATCGGGGTATGAGAGTTGGCAACAAAATGAGACCATTAGACAAGCTGTTAATATTGACGCCGGTGTTATTCAAAAACCAGATATTCTATCATTTCAGAATCGTGAAGCAGTATATCCTCACGCCTACATTAATATGGGGTCAAACTAAAGCTTCAAGGAATATTGGATAAGGGAGCACAGAACGACGTTTTGAGCTGCAGTTCGTTTATCATCATAGCTGTTTTCATCTCTTTGCAAGTAGAATTATCGTTTCCTTTCAATAGGGGAACATAACAACCGGTTAAGTAGCGCCCTCGTTCCTGAGTGAAGTAAAGGATTCGGCACGATTCTGGAGTGAGCGCTCAACGAACGTCTCCGCCAGAATCGTGACAAAAGACGGTGACTACTTCAACCGTTTGTTATGGCTACATTTTTTATATTTAGATTACTTTTTCGAGGAACTCTCTTGGTGTCACAATTATTTGATCTTTGGGGAAGTGCTTTATATTTCCTGTAATTAAATAATCAGCATTTCCACTTAAAGCAACTTCATAGAATTTTTTATCATCTTCATCATTAAAACTTTCTAAAATTGGATTTGATATTACATAAATACAGTCTTTATTTATATAATCTATAAGTGGATCAATTATATCTCTGTTGAATCCAAACTTATCTCTACTCAGTACATCTTTGTGTTCTGCTAATATTCTATTATCAAAAAGTAGGTTAATTCTCTCGTTAAATAACAAATTTATTATTTTCCCCGGTAATCCCCTTGAATTTAAAAATCCGGAGATTATAACATTTGTATCAATAACAACATTCATTTAATTTTATTTCTGTATTCAGTTATTTCGTTTTCAATTTCATCATTGCTTAATTCAGAACTACCACTTTTCATGGATATTTCTTGCATTGCTCTGACAGAATTGATAGCCCTGGCCTTCCTTACCGCTTTTACTGTTTCTTCTAAATTTTCATCACTTAGGGGTGTTAGCAATGCTATAGGTTTACCATTATTGGTTATCACCATTTCCTGCTCGTCTGGTAATTGTTTCCAAATCTGCGCGGGTGATGTTCTTATATCACGAACGGTTATAAATTTCATACTCAGCTCCTATAACTTTAAAATACTCTATTGTCACCCATTTGTCAACATTGTATGTTTTTGTCAATTTACAAGATAGAAATTGCTCAAACTTAATGCAATTTTTATGATATTTTTTTTCTATGGGCATAACGACTTAAATAAGTTGCAATGTGTTTTGTGGCGTGCGTTTTTGCTTCCCTGCAAAAACCATGACACTAGCATTGTCTGCTCCTTTTTCTTGTTAAACTGCTATCAATATTTTTTAAACTAGTTTTTTGAATTAGAGTTATAATCTATCATTCATTTTTTTATATATAAAACCTTTTTCTCTTTTTCCTATTGCTATAGCAATTATGACTAATTCATTATTTTCTACTTGGTAAGCTAGCCCTGCCCTATACCCGTAACAAATAACTGAACAGTTTTCCCTAAGTAGTCTATACTCAAAGGATGTATATACAAAACCAAATCAAACGAACCATATCTACTCCTGCAAGCAGAGAAATTATCCGCAAGCTGCTGCAGGATAAAGAGATCAAAAACAGAACAAAGCTGGCTAAGAGAGTATGTGAAGAGTTTAACTTCTATGACACTCGTGGTCAGGCACAAATAAGCGGTTGCACAAAGGGCTCTGCGGGAACTGGAAAAAGCAGGACATATCACCTTGCCTGCAACCAGTAAAAAAACGGGTTATGGTACACCGCGTCGGTTAGATTCTCCGGTTCCCATCCCTGTGGGTGTTCCGGGAAACGCAGGGGATGTGCAAGATCTTCAGCTCATCCTGGTGGAAACGAAAGAAGAGCTGGCGCTCTGGAATGAGCTGATGCTCGGAGAGCATCCATTAGGAGCAGGACCGTTAGTGGGAAGATAATTACGCTACCTCATCGGCTCCGGGCATGGCTGGCTGGGCGGTTTTGGGTTTGCGGCTCCTGCATTGCAATTAGCTGACCGTGATGCATGGATTGGGTGGGATGCTGCGCAGCGGCAATCCTATCTGCATGTTATCATTGGGATGAGCCGGTTTCTGCTTCGGCCGAGTGTGGTATGTACGAATTTAGCCTCAAAAGTACTGAGCATGAGTATGGTGCAGGTAGCCGATGATTTTGAGAAAAAATATCACTATAGACCATTGTTAATTGAAAGTTTTGTAGATACCAGTCACTATGTAGGAACCTGTTATAAAGCAGCAAATTGGCTGGAGATAGGGAAAACAAAGGGACGGGGGAGACAAGATCGTTTTACTGAGTCTGCCCTAAGTGTGAAAGCAATCTATATCCACCCGCTGGAGAAAGACTTTCGCAAACAGCTGGGGCTTTCATCTCATGCGGGAAAGGGTGCACTGGAGATACCAGATGGTTTGGATGGATCCGGGTGGGCCGAGCATGAATTTGGGGAAGCTCCCTTAGGAAATAAACGATTGGGCAAGAGACTGGTGAACGTGGCAGCAGCGAAAGCTGAAGTGCCGAGCCGATCCTTCTGCGGAGTAGCGAAAGGCGATTGGGCGGCAACAAAAGCGTATTACCGCATGATAGATCAACCCGAAGAGTCTGAGGTAACGCTGACTAATATTATGGCACCGCATCGTGAGCGTACGATACGGCGGATGATGGGACAAAAGACGGTGCTGTGTATACAAGATGGGAGTAAACTCAATTACACCAATTTGGATCAGTGCAGCGGACTGGGGGAGCTGAAAGCCAATCAAACAGGGGCGAAGGTGCGTGGCTTGAATTTACATTCCACCTTAGTAGTCGCGCCGAACGGACTTCCTCTGGGTGTACTCAAAGCGCAGTGCAAAGCCCCGGAAGCCAAATCTCCTGATGATAAAAGAAGCCCGGCGGTCATTCCCATTGAGGAAAAGAAGAGCTTTGTGTGGATTGAGCATCATCGTGACTTGGTAGAGATTGCCGCTGGGATTCCCCATACACGGCTTATTGATGTGTGTGACCGGGAAGCGGATTTTTTTGCGTTGTTTGACGAACAAAGACAACACCCCTGCGTTGATCTATTGATACGAGCAAAGCATAACCGGAGTATCAGCAAAGAACCCTATAAATTATTTGCCGCAGCCCGGGAGGCTCCGGTACAAAGCCGAATCTCCGTACCCATTTCACGTCAGAGTGCCCGGCCAAAGAAAAGCAAACAAAAAGCTCGGGTAGCCAGAGTTGGACGAGTAGCAGAGATGGCAGTACGTGTAGATACACATTCAGCTCCACCCACCCGAATATTACGCTGACCGACCCCCGATTGATATCTGCTTAAAACCCCCATCGTTACTCGGTGAAGCAGTGCTTCTGGTAGCAAAGCTCGGAGGATATCTGGGAAGAAATAGTGATCCACCACCTGGGTATTAGCTACTTTGGCAAGGGTTCACTGAATTTCAGTTCATGTGCATGGGCTTTGCATTATGGGAAGATGGTTAACGCGTATGGGAGGGGGGTATGGGTAAAGGGCAGCCCTAGGAACCTGTATTTGTAATTAGTATACGCAAAGCATTATCACATTTATCGTGTCCTATTATTTTTGTGCAAGTTGGAGAAACCTTTTTACTATCGCCGTCCATGAAAAATGTTTTTCAGCGGTATACCTGCTTCTCTTTCTGACAATATTCAATTCGTCTTCATTCATGTTTTCATAATATGAAAGAAAGGTATTGATAGTATTGGCAATATTGAATATCAGATCATCATCAAGCACTAATGCTTGAAGTCGTTTTATATCAAACAAGTCTTTGAACTCTCTGATATAGACATTCATCACATCCCTGAATCCGCTATGATTTGTTTGCATTGGAAGAACCCCTGAAGCAAGGGCCTCAACAGCAACCATCCCGAAGGCTTCAGGGAAAATGGATGCCGCAATAGTTATATTTGACACCGGTATTAGATCCTTTAGCTCATCATGTGTCATAATCCCGGTAAAGATTATTTTGTCCGCGATATTGTTTTTGGCAGCCTTAAAATAGCTCTTTGAAAAATCATGCTCCTCCAGTTTGCCTAACAATTTTTCGTAATATTTAATAGAATTATTCTCTTTTTCATTTGTAAAGAATTTTTCATTTCTTAAAAGTTCTATGAAAACGCTTTCATTACCTGTTTCGAGGGCATTTACCAGGGACTCTAGGTATCCCCGGTAAGAACCAAATCCTACAACAATAAACTTCGTTTCCGGATGTTCCAAAAACACGATCGGGGCAGCCGTAATTAATAATTGTATCCCCTTGGTCCAAAGATACTTCCCGTAATAGAGAACAACATTATCCTTATTCCACTTAATATCGCACAGGTTCTCTGCAACATCTTCATCAGGTGTCCAATTATCAAGCGAAGTGTTCAGATCATCATTTGCATGTTTTACCTCGAGATAATTAATAGTTGATGTGAATCTTTTTCGAAAAGCAAGCTTATCGGCTTTTGTTCTTCCTTTATGGTCCGAGTAATTCTTTATGTTCATTTGAAACAGGTTATTAATTCTCTCTTGTTTTTCGCTTGAGTTCCCCAAGGGCTTGAATTTTTCAATGTCAACACCAGCTGAAATAATAATTGTCTTTTCTGAAATATTCGGGTCCTGTTCAAAGAAATCCATGAATTCATCTTTCGAATGGCTGCTTACAAAGACTATTTTTTCAGACCCTCTGATAGACTCAAACGCATATTTCTTTAAAAGCTCGCTTTTCCTTACTGAAAAGTTCAGGCAACTGCCGTGTACAACCATGAAATGACTTCCCTGATTGGCATTCTTAAGTGCTCTTGAAGTATATACTGGTTGCATTATCGTATGATTAGAAATAAATAAATCGTACTTTTGGGTCGTAATAATTGTTTCAAGCGCCTGTTGGTTTTTATCAATGTAGGATTTTATCTGTTCTTCAGTAATAGCTGTGAATTCCTTAACTTCAAAACCTTCATATTTATCATAAACAAAAACGGGTAAAAACCCATCCAGATTTGGACGATATAGGATGCATGTCCCTGGATAAATTGTATTTCGGGATAATTTAGAAACTTGTTTCTTATTATCCCGGGAGAAGTCTACTATTTCTGAAATATAATCAAAGCCTTCAGGTTGATTCTCTTGGCAAACTACTGAAACGTCATGTCCTTGCTTACAGAATTCCAAGCATAGATTTGACACATATAAGTTGCTCCCTGTACCTCGAAGCAGATATCCGTGAATAATCATAATATTCATTTCATTCTCCTTAATTTCTTTTATAAAAATAAAATTGCTTTTTGAATTAAGACATGTTTATCCACTTGTGTTTAAAACAAATTAATAAATAGAAATGAAACAACCTGATTCCCTGGCATGATTGAAGCGACCAAACCTAACTCTATACTAAAGAAGGAAATCAGATATGAATAAGTATAACACGCTTTTGGGGCGATTGTTAAATATTTGGTTTGAAATCCCAATTTGATCAGTTGGTTGAAGAGTACAAAACCAAGAAGCCACGTTTGAAAACGTAAATGTTAATTTATTTGAATTGTATCCTAAAATCCGTTAATTTTGTAACCATGAACTCGTATCTACCCCGAGCTGAGCTAAAATTTCTCGCTGCTTGACTGTCGACTCAGTAATCAGCGACCCGTAGCGATCAGAGTGAGTGATTTCACATATACCTGAGAGATCTTCCAAAATCTCCCTCACCGAAAAATTTGTTGAGGTATACAAGCCCAGCTTGTTACGACAGAGATACAGGAGAATAGCTGCCAGGTATTGAATGAACAAGCGTGCTTTGGCATTAACACTGCCATGTACTCGAAGACGTTTCATATCCAGAGAGTTTTTTATATCATCAAAAAATTTCTCCACGGAATCACGTTCACGATATAAGCGTAAGGCTTTCTTTGCGTCTTTTTCTGCATTGGAGAGGATAACGAACATAGCACTGAAACTTCGTTCTTTTGCCACGGCAGCATCTTCATCAAGTACGACCGTACGACCCCGCTTGGGAGTCTCCTTTACCGTGAAATAGTGTTGAAACAATTGTGGGATTTCAGAAAGAGCGTCTCCTCCAATTAGTTGTTCGTAATATGCCTGCAGCTTTTCATTAAAACGATTCAGCCGCTTCTCGGCCAATCGGGAGCAGTAGTAGAGGTGAGCGTAACAGCGTCGGTTCTTTTCACTGCCAAGCGAGAGAATCTCGGTTACCACATAATAGCGATCTTCCTGATAGAAAAAAAGCTTTGAAGGAACGCGCATGCTCTCTCGATGCTTCTCCTGCAGGTTCCTCATGAGTGTACTTCTGCAATCAGCCATCATGAGAAATTTCAAGCGTTTGTCCAGCAAACTGTTACGGTTCACCTCGCTGTCAAATCTCTTGTCCAGCAGGAGTATCGGATTGCCTAACCCCAGATGCGTAAAATACACCAGCTCTTTGGTCAGCACCGTCACATCCGAGATGTTTCCCGGCAGCATCCGTACGGCAACAGGCAGCATCTTCGATGCGCTAAATAGTCCCAAGATATTTACCTGTTCCAAACGCTCGCGATCCCGGTTGTATCCGTATTTGACCAGTTTGTTCCCGGCCGAATAGGAACTCACAGAGGTCAGATCCATGCAAACCGTGTCTTCATTGGTAAACTTGGCGGCCCAGCGGGTGTAAAATTTCCCCACCGCATCAATGGTTATAGTAGAAAGAAACTTGCTGATTCCCTGGCTTGAAAGCACTGTTGCATCACCGGGCAGCTTCTGGTTCCGTGCCCAAGCTGGATAATGTGATAACGCGGTACCACGAATTAATATATACTCGGCCAAAGCCAGCGCCTGATTTCCAGCCTTTTTTCCCAATGCCAAGATAAGGCAACGCTGTATTCCTTCGGAAACAGCCACCGCGGTAATCGTCTCGGTTGCCCCAATTACTGTACTGGTAACCGAGATTTTTTCTCCGGTGGGAGCCAGCTGATGTCGTTCACGATACCGTGCATTAGGGATGAAGGTTCCATCAGGACCGTTTTTACCAATGCAGAGCTGCTTATTATAAGACTGTTTCTTCTCTTTGTCATATTTGGAGACACACTCATACACATACTGAGTACCGCGAATGGTATGGATGACAGTATATCCTGGTTTTTGAGCCTTTGTATTTCTCATGGTTATAAATTATAACCAGTTTTACGATAAAAGGCAACCTTACAGCATCCCTTTTTTATTATTATATATAGATTTATGTATATTCATGGTTGTAAATTATAAGAATTTTAGGTAGTGAAGTGCGGATGGTGCTGCACTCACTCCCAGAACAGTGCTGCACTCACTCCGGAGAATTCATTTTAGAATATAATTCTATTATTTCTTCAATTCCTCATTCTTATTGTTTCTTCTATATTTTTATTTTAATTCATCCCATTCCGGATTTTTTCTTTCTGGTACTGACAACATAATATTATCAAATTTCTTTAATAATTCTTTTTTATTGCTTTTAAGTTCATTCCTAAAAAATTGATTAGATTCTAATTCGGCTAATTCTTTTGTGAATGAATAAAGAGCAAATTGATTGATTGAAACACCTTGAAGAAGTGAAAATCTTTCAATTCTTTCTTTTAGTTCTTCTGGTACACGAATTGTCATTACATTTTTACTTTTTTTCATATTCATTTCTCCATTTGTATAAGAAATCACCAGGAGTAATGACTTCAAACGAATCAAGTGATAGTTCATTTCCTATGGTAAAATCTTTAATATTCTTAGTAATCAGATATTTGCTTCCGCTATTAAAGGCCAATTCAGCAAAAATGTTATCTTTTTCATCCCTCAAATTTGGTCTCCATAAATAATTCATTGCATAGGGTTCGGCAACAAGTGCAATAAATTCTAATACTGTATCAACCTCTTTTTCTTTTTTTTGAATAAAATCTAATGTTCGTTTTCTTTTCATAACATCTTGATATTCTTTATATACAGGTATTGATATAGCGAGAGTAATATTTCCATTTCTGATCATTTTTAAAATTTGGTGTGAAGCTCCGGAACTACTATATAAAGCCTGGAAAATAATATTTGTATCAACTGTTACTCTCATAGCAATTATGATAGCATATATGACTTCACAAATCAACGGCTGTTATAATCTCAAAGTGAATCATTGATAATGAGAATTTATATTCTTCTACCTCTTGGGATTCCTTTACGCATGAAAAATTATTCTACTGATATTCAACATTCTCTTTGAATAGTCTCAGTTCTAAAAATGATCATAACGACTCGCTGAGTATGCCCTCATTCCTGGCGCACCAGCGTCAGGAGTTGGCGCGGATTTTGCGTGAGGCGATCAGCCGGAACGTTTATTCAAAAATCGTGACAAAAGACGGCGTCTACTGCTATTGAATGTTATGTTCCGATCTTTACTTTTAATCCGTCTGGAATATATTGTTCGATTTTTGAATCTTTTGTTATTAAGGTATAACCACTTTGAATTGCTTGCCAAATCAATAATCTATCAAATGGATCTCTATGATCCTCTTTCTTAGGAAGCTTATAATATGAAGCAAATACTTTATAATCCAAATCTACTATATGATAGCCCGATTCTAATGCAGCATCAGCTACTTCTTCGGGATTTAATCCATTCAATTCTAATTTCCCTAAAGAATATTTTAAGGATATTTCCCATAAATTTATTCCGGATATATATTTTTCATCTTCATCATTATTATAAATATCTAAAACTTCACTTTTTATTTTTTCTGGTTCAAATAAAGACCATAAAATATAATGTGTATCTACTAAGTATTTCATAAATTCAACAACTCTTCTTCTGTCATTTCAAAATCGGATTTTACTTTAAATGTCTTATCTCGAAGTAGTCCTAATTTTATTGAATTTCTTTTTTTATATTCTCTATACGGAATAATAACCGCTACATTTTCTTTCTTTTTCCCATAAGTGATGATAATCTCCTCACCGGATCTTACATCATCTATTACTTCTGAGAAATGTGTCTTGAATTCTCCAACCGGTAATGTTTTCATATTTTAAATATACATCTATTTGTCAAGTTGTCAAGCATTTCTCAGTTTCTTACTTTCTTTGTTCTTATTTTTTTCCGGGAAATAATACCTTTCTGATCTCGCCCATCCCCCGCTGAAACCGTGACAATAGACGGCGACTGCTCCAAATTTTTTGTTATGTTGAGATTATCATTCATGCTTTTTATTCTTTATTATTCATTAAATCCTATAACGTTCGTTTTCATATTTTTTTAAATTCTTACAATTTTGTCCAATTTTCTATTTCTAAACCTTCAATTCTTTCAAAATGACTTACATTATTTGTTACCAATATTAGATTATGTGTTAAAGCTGTAGATCCTATTAGTAAATCCATATCATCAATAATTCTTCCTTCTTTCTCTAATTTCGCTTTAATTTCTCCAAATGTCTCCATTATTACAGGTGTTATATTTATAACTGGAAATATTTCTATTAATCTTCTTACATTTGCTAAATTTTTTTCTTCATATTTTGATTTCTTTGCACCATGAATCAATTCACCATACGTAATTACAGATATTGATTTTGGTTCATTTCTTTTTTTCCTAAAATTATCTAATACTTCTTCTTTTCCTTTTAAACTATAAATTAGAATGTCTGTATCAATCAAATAATTCATTATTTCTTCCAAATCTTTCTGAATTTTTTCTACTTTTTCTTATATCTTCGATTATTTCTTCTGCACCTCTTTCATCCGTCCAACTTCCTGCTAATTTAAGAAATTCATCTGTTGGATTTGTATCGAATTCTTGTGGTTTAGATAAGTACTTTTGAAGGATATAAACTACTTCTTGGCTGATTGATCTTTTCTCATTTGTAGCTAATTCTCGAATTGATTCATATAATCTTACATCAATATCTTTAACTTGTAAATTTGCCATTTATTACCTCTACGTATATTATAACACTTTTCATGAATATTTCATAGTATTTCATGATGTTTCTTTGAGTCTTCTTTGCATTTGTTCATTTTTTAACAACAGCTTCATCTTACTCTTTCTTCAACATAACGCCGTTTTGAGCTGCTATACGTTTTGTGGCGTACGTTTTTGCTCCCATTGGGATTTCTTTTCACATGGAAAACTTTTTCTCCAGATATTCAACATTTTGTTTGAATAGTCTCAGTTCTAAAAATGTGAAAATCCAAAAACTTTCATGACGTAGCACATGTAGATTCACTTTTTTAACCTGGAGTAAATCTCTTACATTCTATAGTTGGGATATATCGATAATGCTTATCGTTTGCAGTTAATAATATTTCTCCATTTTGAACAACTGTAGCTGCTATTAAAGCATCTGCAAGCATCATGGAATGTCTTAATGCATATTCTTGCACATAGAACATCGCTCTAGATGAAATTTCTTTATTTATTTGCATTATATCTATATTCCACTTTTGGATTTGTTTTTGAAATAATCTTGTTTCATCTTTATTTTTCATTCCCTGCAACAATTCCATATAAGTAATTACAGAAATTGAAAAAGGAATATTTTTTTCAATAATTTCCTTTGCATTTTCATTTCCTCGGAGATACCAAATTATAACATCTGTATCGATGATCAAAACTGTCTTCCCTTTCTCAAATCTCTTACTTTTTTCTCAACTGATTCGTCCTTTTCATGTTTTTCCCACATTCCAAATATTGAGGTATTTTCAGTTTCGGATGTTTCTGATTTAAAGGGTATAATTTTTACCACAGGTTTTCCTCTATATGTGACTGTAATTTCTTGTCCGATTGATACTTGATCAATAATCTTTCCCGGTTGAATTCTAAGTTCCTTAGTCGTTACTTCCATATTGGCTCCCTCATTGTGTACACCCCTGAGTGTACACTCTTAAGTGTACACTCAGGTTTAATCAAAATCAAGCCTTGTTCTTTTAAAACCCACAGTTTTTAGCGTTTCTATTTCTTTTTCCAAAGCTGTTCTTCCACCACTGGGGTTATATTTGTTTTCCTACACTTCTTGCAGTCGATTATTAATTTTTTTGGTGCTTTTGCAAATACTTGAGTTGCCGTCATAATTTTACGACTAAGGCAATTTTGGTCAACAGTTACGAAATTAGTCATTCGATGTTATAGAAAGTTTAAGCAGTTTGTATAGATCACCCTTTCATTATTTTATAATACTCTTCTGTGTCAGAAGAAAAAGGAATAACATCTAAATCCTTCTGCTCAGATACCCATAAATCAAGCTTTGTCTGCATATTTAGCCAACTCTCCGGGGAAGTATTTGTGGCTTTAGAAATTCTTACTGCCATATCTGGACTTAAAGACGATTTCTCATTAATAAGTTCTGAAAGTGCTTTTCGCGACACTCCCAGATCATATGAGGCATTTGTAACTGTAAGTCCTAATGGAATTAAGACATCTTCTTTTAAGAGAACCCCAGGATGTACCGGTTTCCTTTTAATCATCATATCTGACTCCTAATGATAATTTTTCATAAATTCAAGTCTACGATCTAAGCTGTCTTTTCATTAAAATATCTTCAATATTTCTTCTCCCATCTATTACAGCCATAATATATATTTTCTTTTCTTCAATTTTATACATTAATCGCCAGGGTGATATTATTAATTCACGATATTTCATTATATTTTCATTTTTTAATTCCGGGATTATTCTCCCTTGTTCTGGGAATTTATCCAATTGCTTTACACTGTCTTTAATTTTATAAAACTTCTCTAATGCTATTTCTACAGAGTCATTGGCGATATATTCAATTATTTCATTTAGATCTTTATTAGCAGTTTCTGTCCATATAACTTTCATTTTACCCATAATAAATGCCTTATTCTGATTTCATCTTCAATAATTTTTCTTCTATGGCACTGTAAACTTCATCTTGAGTATAAACATTTCCATTCTCTATATCTTTCTCACCTTCAGCTAATAATTTAAGAATACCAAGACTATTTCTCATATCTTGATATGATTCTGTATCCATTAATACAGCTTTTGCCTCACCGTTTTGTGTTATTACTATTGGATTATGGGTATTGTTTACACGTTTTAGCATTTCTGCAGCGTTAGTTTTTATATACGAAATTGGTCTTATATCTTCTCTTAAATTCATCAGCTTGCCCCCCCCTAAGTCAATATATTGTACCATATTCGGACTGATTCATCAACTCTGAATTATTCATACGACTCAAATGAGCTGCAATGCGTATGGTGGCGTGTGTTTTTGCTCCCATGCAAAAACCATGACAATAGCGTTGTCAGTTCCATTTTTCTTGTTCTAACACATATTATTATTCATAATGTGTCCACATTCTGATTATTTTTACTATTTTTTCTTCTTCAAGTACCTGATATATAATACGATGTTGAATATTAATTCTTCTGGAAAACGCTCCTGTCAAATCACCAATTAACTTTTCATATGGGGGATAATCCTCAAATGGATTGTTTTCAATAATTTTTAATATTTCTTGAGCTTTCCTCTTTAAATTACTCTCTGAGAGCTTTTCAGCATCTTTTTTAGCATGTTTCGTATACAATAATTTATACATTTACCAATCCAGGTCTGAATTCAAATTATCTACAGAGGTTTTCATCCCCTCAACAATTGATTCCCTCATACCTGGTATGGATAGCAAATATAATGTCTCTTCTATGCTTCGCCAATCTTCTTCTCCGATTAAAACTGCGGAGCTGTTTTTTCCTGCAATATGTACTGGTTCATGGGAGATATTAACAGACTCTACAATCCTATATAGATCTTTTCGTGCATTTGTAATATTTATTGAGCTCATGGATTCCTCCGTACGGCTAACCGTACGTTAAATATAATACAATATTTTAGTATTGTCTATGTATTAAAATTTATTTCACTCATAACAATCTCCCACTGCCCTATGAGGCCAAATCTCAATAGCACCAGAAGATCCTTGTCTCCTGAAATTATATAGGGTATATTTCCACTTTTTGCACAATTTATAAATTTGTCATCTTCAGGATCTCGAGAGTATGAATCAAAGTATTTGTTTTCAATAAATTCTAAATTCTCTATTAACAAGGGTTCAATTTCTTTCCCTACATTTCTGCCTGATTTTTCTGTCAGCCTTTCTATTGTTTCAATATATTCTACAAAAATCTCTTCAGTACAAACCATTTGGTAGATTTTGAAGAAACAACTATTAAGGATTTCTCTTGGCTTTCCTCCAAAAAAATTCCCGATATTATTACATTTGTATCAACTACGATGCGCATTCTTTCTGCCTCTTACCTCTGTAATTGCTTTTTCAATATCACTTTCTTTTAATTCTAATTCACTCCTGATTTCTTCCCCCAGTGCTATTATTTTATCAAATTGGCTCATCCTTGGGGTTTTAATGGGTTTTAATAGAATATTGTCACCTTCCTGTATAATTATCATTTTTGCGCCTGGTTCCAGATGCATTTTCTCTCTGATACCATTCGGAATAACTACTTGACCGCGAGTTGATAAACTTGTTACTTCTAGTATTGAC
>CAZMOX010000050.1:0-16756 GCA_964567895.1 uncultured Spirochaetales bacterium
TTCTTTTTGAATAGAGCTGATCTTTTTTCTTAAAGATGTTCTTAACTGAGCATCAAGAGCAGAGAGCGGTTCATCCAGTAACAGAAGTTCCGGGTTGGGGGCTAATGCTCTTGCCAGTGCTACACGCTGTTTTTCTCCTCCCGACAACTCTTCAGTGGGGCGCTTATTATATCCGGGCAGCCCAATAATATCCAATAATGTATTTGTTTTTGATAGAGCCAAAGATTTTTCAACTCTTTTTACTTTAAGCCCATAACCAATATTTCTTTCAATGTTCATATGAGGAAATAGAGCATAATCCTGAAAAACAAATCCAATGGCTCTTTCCCAGATCGGAACAGACAGCAGATTTTTTCCGTTTAATGACATCGTACCTTTATCAGGATCCAGTAGCCCGGAGATGACTGAGAGTGTAGTGGTTTTGCCGCATCCTGATGGTCCCACCAGAGATACGAATTCTCCTTTTTTAATAGAGAATGAAATATCGAGTGTGAAATCAGCGTAGATTTTTTTTATTCCCTGCAAACTCAAACCGGATTCTGTTGTAGCCATCATAATTTTTCCCTCAGGTACTCAAAAATTGAAAAGAGCGTAATACACATAACAACCAGTAATGTTCCTACAGCACATGCAGCATAGAAGTTATATGAACCGATTAGACGATAGAGTAAAATTGGTATGGTTATAGTGTGTTCGTCAGCAAGTATTAATGTTGCATTTATTTCACCCAAAGATATGGCAACTGCAAAAACTGATCCGGACACAATTGCATTTTTTAGCAAAGGCAGTTCAATATTGAAAAATACCCGTACCGGTTTGGCTCCCAATGATAATGCTGCAGATGAGTATGTTCGGCGCATGTTCCGAAGAGCCGGCAGAACAGATCTCAGTATAAACGGTAAAGTAATTACTGCATGGGCAGCAACAATCAGCAAACGGTTGATAGACATACTCCCGGCGATATTTGAGAGTAAATAGTATCCAAGTCCCAAAATAACCGAGGAGATAGCAAGCGGCAGCATAAACAGCAGTTCGGGAATATATGATTTTTTTGGAGTAACAGAAATAGTGAAATATGAGAGACCAACAGCTGTCGGTACAGCTACCGCCGCTGCAGTAAGGGCAAGCATAAGGCTGTTTTTAAAAGCTGCCGCTGTGAGAGAAAGGGTTCCCTGACTGACGCTGAACAACTGTTTATACCATTTTAGTGAGAGCAAAGCGGAACTTCCGCGTGTCAGTTGTGTTTGAAATGAACGGAATATGACAGAAAATATAGGTGCAGTTACAAATAGCACCGCAGCTG
The DNA here is from genome assembly GCA_964567895.1 of uncultured Spirochaetales bacterium. Taxonomy (GTDB): domain Bacteria; phylum Spirochaetota; class Spirochaetia; order JABMQR01; family JABMQR01; genus JABMQR01. The sequence continues at coordinate 1,304 of CAZMOX010000050.1, forward strand.
CAATGTACAATACAATAATAATAGAGCTTGTTTTTGATGGCTTGAGCAAAGCACTCTTCTCGGAAACAGGGCGTTTATATCCGGCAATACTCCGCACCATCTTTTTTTGGGATATCAGATAAATTAGCAAAATTGCCGATGAAATTGTTATGGATATAATGGCTAGTCCTGCAGCGGTATGTAAATTAAATGATACCCGAGCCTGCCTATATATTTCTACCTCTATTGTGGTGAACCATGGGCCTCCGCCAAGCACCAGAATAATGGCAAAGCTGGTGAAACAGAATAGAAAAATCAATGCTGCAGAAGAGAGAATGGCGGGATAAATTTTAGGTAAGGTTATGGAGAAAAAAGTCTTTAACTTTTTCGCTCCCATTGTATAGGAAGCAAGCTCAGAATTGTCTGAAACCTGCTCCCAATATCCCGTAATCAGGTTTATGCAGATAGGAAAATTATAGAAAGCATGAGCAAAAATAATTGCCTTGAATGAGTAGAGGATTTTTAAAGGCGGCTCTTTTGTATTGAAAATCTTCATGAGAAAGTTGTTGAGAAAACCATTGTTACCGTAAAAAATAACAAACCCCAGAACAACAATAATCGAGGGTAAAACAAACGGTACGGCACTAACTGCACGTATAATAAATTTCCCTTTAAAATTGAATTGTGAAAGAAGGTATGCTCCGGGTAACCCAATGGCAATAGCCAATAGAGTACTTAGCAGAGCTTGAAGAGTGGTAAAACCAGTTATCCTCCAGATATATGATGAGGTTAGGAGTGTACTGAAGACGGATAGCGAAAAACCATTAGCATCGTTCATAAATGCCTGACGCAATACCATGAATACCGGCAAAATGAAGAGAGGAACAAGCAGGATTATCCCAAAATATGCAAGAAATGAGGTAAACCTGAATGTTCCATTACCATGATTAAGAGTCATTACTTACTCATTAACTCCGTCCATTCTTCAAGGCGTTTATCAAGGTGAAGAGCCGTATCATCTGCGGGCAAAGAGAGCTGAATCTCGGGTTTCGGAGCAAAATTATAGGAGTCCGGCAGCGTAATATCATTTACCACAGGGTACATCCAATTTGTGAGCGGCAGCTCTTCCTGGACTTCTTCACTAAGGAGAAAATCAATAAACAATTTAGCTGCAGTAAGATTTTTCGTACCATTTACAATACCTGCTCCTTCAATCTGTAAGTAGTGCCCTTCATCAAACACCAGAGCCTGATATCTCTCTGTATCCTCATATTCAACATGGTATGCAGGGCTGGTGGTATAGCTTAACACAATTGGCGCTTCTCCAGCGGTGAATAAACCATACCCGGTATCCCAACCATCGGTAACCGTAAGAAGATTTGGTTTAAGCTGCTCCCAGAAATCAAGATACTGATCCTGAAATACTGAAACTGTCCAGTGAAGGAGTCCCAATCCAGGTGAAGAGGTTCTTGGATCCATAATGATTATTTTTTTGTTAAACTCAGGTGAAAGAAGGTCTGATAATGATTCAGGTTTATTCTCCAGTACTTCAGTATCATAGATGAAAGCAAAATAGCCATAATCATAGGGTGTAATATGGTAGGTGGGATCAAAGTGCAGTTCAATCGGAACTGATGTAAGTGAAGAACTCTTATAAGCTAACAGTACTTCCTCGTTGAGTGCCTGATACAGCAAATTATTATCAATGCCTATAACAATATCAGCTTTAGGATTGCTTTTTTCGAGTATTATTTTTTGAAGCACCTGACCGCTGTCACCAGATGAAATCATGTTAATTTTGATTCCTGTCTCTTTTTCAAAACTTTCAATAATAAATGGACCGGGACCCCATTCTGAAACAAATGAGTCATACGCGTAAATGGTCAGTTCTGTCTGCCCGGGGGCAGGTGTTGGTGAGCTGTTTTCAGGCTTCTTGCTGCAAGAAAGAAAAACCAGAGAAAACGGCATTAGTAAAAATACAGTCAGAACAAAGAAGGTGATCTTTTTCATGGGTAACTCCTGAGATAGTGTTTGTTCTGTCTGTGGGGATGTTTGAGTATAGTTAAGCAAGAAATTGCTTATGTCGATCCCTTCGCTGGCATTATCCAGATCAGGTTCAACGGGTGTGCTCTCAGGCTTCATATTGATTTAAGATAGGAAGCCACCCCAAGACGTAATCTATTTTACTGTAATAGTGATATCATGACAAGCGGGAATAGTGAAAATGTTCCGAAAAGTATACACGAATCGAAGGTTTATCACCTGATATTTATGGACTAATAGTATGCATTCAGCAATAATACCCCTATATGGAAAGTTTAAAGAAGAGTGTATCAATAGCATTTACCGGTGGGGGCACCGCTGGACATATACTGCCTGGAGTTGCTGTTATTGAGGTGCTGAAGAATCACTGTACAAAAAATCACGATAATCCTGAAAATATAAACGTTGATATATTCTGGATATGCTCTAAAAATTTCCATGAACAGAAATTGTTGGACACCCATGGGGTTCCTTTTAAGTCGATACTAACCGGAAAATTGAGAAGATATTTTTCATTAAGAAATTTCCTGGATATTTTTCTGATTATAGGGGGGACTCTACAATCACTATTCATTTTGTGGAGAAGAAAACCTTCAATACTCTTCTCAAAGGGCGGATTTGTAAGTTTTCCGCCTGTTGTAGCCGCATGGATTTTGAGAATACCCATTATTATTCATGAATCAGATTTTGATCCTGGGCTAACAACCCGGTTAACCGCAAAATGTGCTGAGAAAATTCTTATTCCATTCGGGGAATCAAGTAGTTTTTATCCGGATTCGTATAGAGAAAAACTTGTGATAACCGGGAATCCGGTGAGAAGCAGCGTGAAGAGTGGTAAAAAAGAGAAAGGATTGTTATTCTGCAAAGTGACTGACAGCAAACCAATTGTTTTTGTTGCAGGGGGAAGTCAGGGCGCCGTACAGATTAATAGGCTTCTGGAAAAGTGTATAAAGGATTTATGTGAAAGATTTGTAGTAATACATCAAACTGGATCGAACTGGACCTTTGAATTTGAACATGAAAATTATAGATCATTTGCATATATTGATGAACACTATGCAGATATAGCTTCAGCAGCTGATCTGGTTGTTTCACGAGCCGGAGCGGGAGCAGTTTGGGAATTTGCACTATTGGGTAAGCCCATGATTCTTATACCCATAGATTCTGGATCGAGCAGGGGAGATCAGATACGGAATGCAGAATTCTTTGAAAAAAAGGATGCAGCTGTAGTACTGAAGGGAAAAAAAGTAAATACAGAAAATCTTAAAAATGCTATACTGGAAGTTATAGAAAATGATGACTTTAGTAAAAAACTGGTAAATAATGCTGCATTATTATGCGGTGATAACGCAGAAAAAATAGTTTCTGATGTTATTATTACACACCTTGGAGGAATTATATGACATTTGAAGTGCTGGATATTATTGCACTGGTGATTCTATTAGTCGCCGGACTTCGTGCAATGTTCAAAGGGTTTATTAAGGAATTTATGTCAAAAGCGGGCATTTTAATTGGTTTTCTCATCGCATTAATGTTTAGCGCTTCTCTAGCCCCCTATATTGATACTCAATTTGGCTTTGGTACATGGAGTAATATTGCTGCTTTTGCTGCGCTGTTTTTGGCAGGATTTCTTGTTTCGAAATTGGTGGCCAATGCGCTTAGAACTGTTATTGAAGGACTTCACCTTGCATTTCTGGACAACATCCTCGGTTTTGTATTTGGTTTAATCGAAGGCGCTATCATTATCTCGTTTATGGTGTTTTTGCTGCGTCTTCAAAACGTTATTGATATCGAGAGTTTTTTATCACAAAGCTGGGTTGTAGAGTTTCTCGAGCCGATAGCTCCTTATAGTGTTAAATTGTTTGAGGAGACCTTATAGTGGATATCCTACTTTTCATAGGAGCCGTTAGTTGTTAGATACTATATATGGACAGCAAAATCTTAAAAATCAGCTTTCTCACTTAATCCAATATAAAATACTTCCTTCAGGACTTCTCTTTGTCGGACCCCGGTTTACCGGGAGATTATCCACAGCTGGAGAAATTGCCCGGATAGTCTCATGCGTAGGGACAAATACTCGTGACTGCTCCTGTGAAAATTGCCACAACAGCAGGACAGGGGTACATCCCTATACAATCATGCTGTTAAGCCGGGATCTCACGAAAGAAATTCTTGCAGCTTATGACTCTTATCGCAAGAAGCAGAAACCGGAAACAGTTCTATTGTTTATCATACAGGTTCGAAAGCTTATTGGCAGATATCGTACAGATTTATATGAAGATTCAACCGCTGCTGCTAAAGCACTCTTGAAATCAGCATTTGAGATTGATGAACTGCTTATTTCCTTTCAGGAAGAGAAAAATAGATCCGGTACGTTAAAATTGGCCGGAGAGATAGTTAAAAAAAGTAAGAAGCTTGCATCCTCTGTGAAAAGTGGTAATATTCCCGTCTCTCAGATACGTAAAATTGCTTCGTGGATATATTCAGCTCCAGAAAATCAGGTGAAATGCATTATTATTGAAGGGATCGAAGGAATTACAGATGCATCCAGGAACGCATTATTGAAAATTATTGAGGAACCCCCGGTTAATACCTATTTCATTCTTATAGCTGAATCGATTGGCCGATTACCACAAACTATTATTTCAAGAGTTCGAAGATATTTTTTTCTACAATTGGATGAAAAATCAAAAAATGATATTATTCAGGAAATTTATTTAGATGATCCTGATTTGTACGACTCTTTAAAAACTTTTTTTATGACTAAAGCAGGGGTTAATTGTCGTGAATTACATGATGATGCTGAGAAATTTCTTCTATCTGCCATGAATCGATCAGAAATTCCCTATAAAGATTTTCAGTTATTGCTGTCAAAAATAGCCTCTGGAAAACTGTTTCCAGAGTTTATAAGTGAAATAGTAGTCGTGTTGGAGCAGGAAGTTGAAGATAGACTAATCAGCAGAGAAAGTGCTGCAAGAATTTTAGCAGATATTAAAGTGGTCAGTACAAGGCAAACAATCTTTAATCAACATTCAGCATTAGCTCTGGAAACACTATATAATACAATACGGATTGGTTTAGTATGAGAAATTTTGTAAAAAAAGCAATTGGAAAAATCGAGAAGCTCGAGCGGGATCAGATTCTGAAATTGATAAATCTGCTGTCTGATGAAAATGATATGCTTGAAACTATTTTAGATTCAATGGATGACGGGGTTATTGTAACAGATCCTGAGCACCGGATAAAAATTGCAAATAAAACTGCAAATAGATTACTGCAGTTTCAAACGGGTGACCTGATTGATAGAATTGTTTGGGCGGTTATAAAAGATCAGGAAACGGCTGAATTTATAGAGAAACAGATAAAAAGTGAAGGTAAAATAATTGATGAAGAGTTTTATACCGATAAAGGTACCGGAACAGCCACACTCTCACTTACCGCACTCCCATTTGTAAAAAATAAAAAAATAGAGGGTACAATACTTATCCTCCGGGATGTTACTGAAAAAAAACAGAGAGAAGCCCAATTCCGCCGTTCAGAAAATCTTGCATCTTTGACAACACTTGCTGCCGGGGTTGCCCATGAAATTAAAAACCCGCTGGCATCTATAGGGATACATATACAACTAATGAGAAAAAACCTGAATCAAAGCGGGTGCATCGATAAAGAATTTGCAGAAGAGTACCTTGAAATTATTGATGAAGAGATAGAACGTTTGAACGGGATTGTTGTTGATTTTCTTTTTGCGGTACGGCCTATGGATACAAGAATTAAAAGTGAAGATATTAATAAACTTTCTGAGGACTTATTGGATTTTGTGAAGTATGAATTAGAAGAAAATAGTATTCAGATTGAAACAAATCTATCTCAGAAAGTACCAAAAATTGAGATAGATATAAAGTACATGAAGCAGGTGCTCTTAAATATTATTAAAAATGCTATTGCAGCTATGCCAAATGGCGGGTTGCTCACATTAAACACGTTTCGTAAAGAAGATAGGGTACATATCCAAATACAGGATAACGGCGTTGGCATATCCGAAGAAAATATGGCAAAGATTTTTGAACCGTACTTCACTACAAAAGATTTTGGTTCCGGGTTGGGACTTACTGTGGTGTTCAAAATAATAAAAGAGCATGGGGGCGAAATATCTTTGAAATCAAAAGAGGGTGAGGGGACAACGTTTACTATATCACTTCCATTACCGCAAAGTGAAAGAAGTTTGTTGGTATGGGAGGAGTCATAAATGAATTTTACTATATTGGTTGTTGACGATGAAAAAAATATTCGAAGCGGTCTTGGAAAATCCCTTGCAATGGAAGGGTATACAGTAAAACTGGCTGAGAATGGACTTCAGGCCTGGGACTATGTAAATACACAACATATAGATTTAGTCGTTACAGATCTTAGAATGCCAAAGATGTCAGGAGAAGAGCTGCTGCTGAAAATATCTTCAGCATATCCAACTCTACCGGTAATTATCTTAACAGGACATGGAACCATTGAATCTGCCGTTAATGCGATGCGTGACGGTGCCTTCGATTTTGTTACAAAACCAATAAATCTTGACCGGTTAAGCTTACTGGTAAAAAGGGCTGTTTCCAGCAGAAAACTCCAGATAGAGAACTCTAACCTGCTGAAAGAGTTGGAAAAACTTAAGAAAAAACAAAAATTTGACGGTATTATTGGAAAAAGTCAAAAAATGCGAAGAGTTATGGAGATTGTCGAACAGGTTGCACAGACAAAAGCCTCTGTTCTTATAACAGGAGAAAGCGGGGTAGGTAAAGAACTGGTAGCAGATGCACTTCACGAATTATCAAATAGAAGCAAAGGATCTTATGTGAAAGTTCATTGTGCGGCTCTCAGTGAGTCCCTTCTTGAAAGTGAGTTGTTCGGCCACGAAAAAGGATCCTTTACCGGTGCAATTTCTCAGAGAAAAGGACGATTTGAACTAGCAGATAAAGGTACTATATTTCTTGATGAAATTGGTGAAATAAATGCGCAGGTGCAAATTAAAATTCTCAGAGTTCTTCAGGAAAAGCAGTTTGAACGTGTCGGGGGTGAGAAAACACTGCAAATAGATACGAGGATTGTCTCTGCCACCAATAGAGATTTACAGGAAGAGATTAAACTTGGTAACTTTAGGGAAGACCTGTTTTACCGGTTAAATGTTGTGAAGATTGAAGTGCCGCCTCTGCGGGATCGTAAAGATGACATACCGCTATTATCTGCTGCTTTTCTTAAAGAGTTCAATGAAGAGAATGAGAAGAACATCGAAGGGTTTAGCAATAAAGCCAGATCTGCACTATATACCTATTCCTGGCCGGGAAATATCCGTGAACTGCGAAACTGTATAGAGAGTACCGTTGTTCTCTCAAAGGGCAGTGTAATTGAACTGGATGACCTGCCTTTAAGCATAACTTCAGCAGCCAGAGATGATCAAATCAATATTCCTCTTGGTTCAACAATGGAAACAGCAGAGAAAGAGTTCATCATTGCTACATTAAACTATTGTAAGGGTAATAAGTCCAAAGCTGCAGAAATGCTTGGAATTGGCAGAAAAACACTTCACCGGAAAATTCAGGAATATCAGATTGAATCTAAATAATACCATAGAACGCATGTTGGGCTCTCAGGGTAATTTGGCAGAGAATATTCCAACCTTTGAATCCCGGAAAAGTCAGATAGAAATGGCCTGTATGATTGCAGACACTTTTAGTGATACAGGTGTTTGTGTTGTAGAAGCGGGAACAGGTACCGGGAAATCCTTTGCCTATTTAATACCGGCGATGCTTTGGTGTGCCGGGAATAGTGATGAAAAGGTTGTAATTGCCACATCAACAATTAATCTCCAGCATCAGTTGTTTGAGAAAGATATACCAACTCTTCTGAAAATTCTTGATATCGATATAAAAGCTGAGATATTAAAGGGAAGATCCAACTATATTTGCCTGCGGAAATTATTTGAAGAGGTCCAGGAAGGACCATTGCTTTCGCACCAGGAAAATGATGCTTTTAATTATTTGTGCAAATGGGTTGAAAAAACATCTACGGGTATGTTTTCTGAGCTGGAAAAGCACATTAATAAAAAAACATGGAACAGAGTCTGTTCCGATTCAGATTTCTGTCTTAAAAACCGCTGTCCGCATAGAGAGGGCTGTTTTGTTCTGAATGCAAGAAAAAGGGCCTCAGAGGCCAGCATTATTATTGTAAATCATCACCTGCTTTTTGCTGATATCGTAATGAGAGAACATGAACAGATAGATCCCCAAGAGCAGGCAATTCTTCCTCCATTTGACCGATTGATAATTGATGAAGCACATAATATTGAGAAAAATGCTACGAGCTATTTTACTGAAACATACGATAGTCAATCAATTGGCCGTTTGATGTACGATCTTCTCCATATGAAATTTGGAAAACCGCAGGGAATAGCGGTGAGAATTATCCCATTTGTTAATGCAGCAGGTGAAATGGAGCAGCCAGTTAGCCTACAAGAACTGCTGGAAGATCTGAGAAAACATACCGATAAACTCGACCTGTATATTTTGGATATTTTTAATCGATTAAATCAGAGTTCCCTTTTAATTGAAACAGTTCACAACAAACTGGAAGATAAAGTATATGAACAATTTGAAGAGATATATCTATCATTAAGTCAAGTTCTAAAAAATATAGCTAAACATAACAAACAGCTGATTGATAACTGTAAAGAGAATGATGACTCCTTTCCTGTCCTTCAGGAGTTGAGAAACAATACTTCAAAATTTAATTCAGCATCAGTACTACTGAAGAAGTTCAGTAAATTCATAACCAGCCCGGAAGATATTTTCTGGTTGGACAGTATGAAAAGCGTATCAGGAAATATAACAAGTCAGATGAAAGTAACACCGGTCAGTGTAGCAGATACAATTTGTGAGAATATTCTTCTTGCATACAAATCGGTAGTCTGCACATCAGCGACGTTAACAGCCGGGGATAATTTTTCCTATTGGGAAAAGCAGGTAGGATTATATGGTAAGGAGTTACCAAAATACAGGAAAAAATATTTCCCGTCACCCTTCGATTTTAAGAAGCATCTATTTCTGGGAATCCCCCGGGATGCACCAATGCCTTTTAAGCGCGATGACTATGAATCTTTTGTATGTGATTTTACCCGTAAATTAATAGAATCCTCAGATGGAGGAACTCTGGTACTTTTTACCTCATATGCACTTCTCCGAAAAGTACATGAATATTTACTGGATTCTTTAGAAAATGAAAACATTACACTTCTCTATCAAGGTGAAAAAGATCGGTCCAAACTTTTAGCAGAGTTTATTCAGGATGAAAAAAGTGTTTTACTTGCAACTGAATCTTTTTGGGAGGGGGTTGATGCACCCGGGAATACTCTTCGTTCTGTTATTATTACCCGTATTCCTTTCAGGGTACCCACAAATCCTGTAGTTTCTGCCCGTTATACCGCTCTGGAAAAGAGTGGTGGAAATCCGTTTCTTGAAATATCTCTTCCCGAAGCAGCGGTACGATTGAAACAAGGATTTGGCCGGCTCTTGCGAAATCGATTCGATCGCGGTGGTGTCTTCATTCTTGATTCAAGAATTGTACATAAATTTTATGGGAGAATTCTTCTAAAATCACTTCCGGATACTTTAACCGCAATACATGAATCTGATCGGGTCACAGAAAAGTTTGAAGATTTTCTCTATTCTCAGGAGTGAATAAATTGTACTAATGAACAAAAAAACCCCAATAACATTATCTAAAACAACGTTAATTGGGGATTCGCAAAAAGGTGAGTCAATTTCAAAATTCAAAATTAAATCCTGGATTTTTACTCTTCTACTCAATAATAGCAAGGATATCAGTCATTCTAAGCAGTAAATGATCAGCCCCATCTACTTTAATTGTTGTTCCGGCATACTTGTCATACATAATTTTGTCGCCAACTTTAACGGTAATCTCTTCATCATCACCGATTTCAATTACAGCTGCAATTTGTGTTTTTTCCTGAGCTGTTTGTGGAATAAAGATACCGCTTGCTGTTTTTTCCTCAACTTCTTCAACTTTTACAAGTACGCGATCACTAAGTGGTTTAATTTTCATAAAAATCCTCCTGATATTATTTATTTTTATTTTTTTGATTAGGTTCAGTATTTGAACCATATTATTTGTGCATACCCAAAATATACTAATATGCCAATAAATAATTTATTATTTCAAAGAAAATATACGCATGTTATCACTCTTGGTCAAGCGGTAAATGTTTTTTTTATAATTTGATAAATTACCTGAGTAACTAAAAAATATTCTTGCCGGATAAGCATTTGTTCCGTATATTATTGATAAGATGAATGAATGCAAACTACTTCTTAATGAAGGGAAAAAATTATTATTCTCTCAGAAAGCCCATAAGGCGATGAACATGTTTAAAAATGCTCTTGAAGTTTGTGAGTGCGAGAACAATATCGAACTGGGAGAAATACTGTTTTATCTAGGACTGGCTTTTAAAAAAATGGGACATGCAGGGTATGCCCGCCGGTGTTGGTTAAATGCTTTTCAAGTACGTGATATCAAGAATGAGGAAAATTCTCAAAATGCTGAGTGGGAAATGTTTCATTCAATACAGCTTTCAAGATATTTGAGTCAAAAGATTGATTTTCAATTTGACACCCTTGCAGAGGGTGATATGGTCCATGATTTGATAAAAACCATCTGGTTGGAGATGAGTACACTTCCCCAGTTAAAAAGTATGAGCAGTGATGACAGGGTGAATTATTACTATACAATTACAATTGTTTTCCCGGAAATGAATCTTAAAGAAGTAAATGGGTACTTCAAAAAAGGAAAGGTTGTAACTTTTTTACAATAGATTCGTACACTCTACTTTAATCTGAAAAAGCATGTGTCATTATTACGCAGTATATTGCTAATTATACTGCGGTGTGTAATTTTGACACACTCCCACTATGTCTGTAATAGATACAAATAGTATAGTTAGCCTGTTGGAAGTATGTAAATACTTGTAGAGTAAGTAGATGGTAAATTTCTATAAAGTTGGCATGCATCCTGCTTTATGTAGGCAGGAGGCTTATGATGAAAGCTAAAAAAACCTATATAAATGAACATTCTTATAATGAAGATGATAATATTCTTTCAATGTATTTAAAAGAAATAAATAAAATACCACTGCTCTCCAGAGAGGAAGAGGTTGATATAGCAACAAAAGCTGCACTGGGAAATGAAGCAGCAAAAAAGAAATTAATCGAATCCAATTTAAGATTTGTAGTTAATGTTGCTAAAAAATACCAGAATCAGGGTCTCCCTTTAATTGATTTAATTAATGAAGGCAATATTGGCCTTATGAACGCTATTGACAGATTTGATGTAGATAAAGGGTATCATTTTATATCTTATGCTGTTTGGTGGATACGACAGGCTATTCTAAAATCAATTTGTGAAAAATCAAGGACTATCAGACTTCCTTTAAATCGTGCAAATGAACTTATCCAGATTCAAAAAGCACAAAAAGAGTTAACTTCGATGAATGGAGAAGATCCTGATCTTTTTTCCATAGCTCAAATGACTCAACTTGATGAGGGGCATATAGCTAACTTATTAAGTATTTCACGAGATATGGTCTCTTTGGAAACTCCTGTTTTTACTGATAATAATAGTTCAGAGTTGGGTGATTTTATTGAAGACTCTGACTATATATCTCCAGAGGAGAGTGTTGTTGAAAATGCCCTTCGCGATGATATTAACTCAGTTCTGCATACACTTAGTATGAAAGAATCAGAGATTATTGAGTACCGTTTCGGACTCAACGGCCGCCATGCGATGTCTTTGAAAGAGATTGGAGATATCTATAACCTTACAAAAGAACGCATTCGACAGATTGAGAAGAAAGCACTTGAGAGATTAAGACATCCTTCAAGAAGTAAATATCTTGAAGCTTATTCTGCTTAAGCATATTTTTCTTCATTCTGCGGATTTTAAATATTTGAGCTCATTATGTTGTTGTTGACATAATGAGCTCTTTTTTTTACATTCAACATGTATGATAATCATTTATGTTTATTATCGTTTTTATTATTTTAGATGGAGGAATCTAACTAATGTCAGAAAACAAGTATGTGTATTTTTTCGGTAAAAAAGAGACCGAAGGAAACGCCGGGATGAAAGAACTTCTCGGTGGGAAAGGGGCAAATCTTGCCGAAATGACCAGTATCGGTCTCCCGGTACCTCCGGGGTTTACCATAAGCACTGAGGCCTGTGCTTATTTTTCAGAAAATAATGGAGAATACCCTGCAATTATGAAGGAACAAGTTTTAGAAAACTTAAGAAAACTTGAAGAAGAGATGGGAGCAAAATTAGGGGATTCCGAAAATCCTTTGCTTGTATCAGTTCGATCAGGTGCGGCTCAGTCCATGCCTGGAATGATGGATACCGTGCTTAATCTTGGTATGAGCCCTGCAGCGGTTGCGGGTGTAATTAAAAAATCCGGAAATGAAAGATTTGCCTGGGACAGTTACCGAAGATTTATGCAGATGTTTGGTGACGTGGTTATGGGCGTATCACACCACAGCTTTGAGGAAGCCCTTCAGGCGGTAAAAGATCAGGTTGGTACAGAATTTGATACCGATCTTGGTGTTGAAGACTTGAAGCTGGTAATTCAGAAATACCGTGATGTATACAAGAAAGCAACTGGTGAAGAATTTCCTACAGATCCGTTAGAGCAATTGTTTAAATCAATAGATGCTGTTTTTGGTTCATGGGACAACGAGAGGGCAATAAAATATCGACAGATGAATGATATCAGAGGACTCCTTGGAACTGCAGTCAATGTTCAGGCTATGGTTTTCGGTAATATGGGTAATACTTCCGGTACCGGTGTAGCTTTTACCAGAGATCCATCCACAGGTGAAAATAAGTTCTATGGTGAATATCTCATGAATGCCCAGGGTGAGGATGTTGTAGCAGGAATCAGAACACCGCTGACTATTGATACCCTGAAAGATGAAAATGAAGAAGTTTACAATCAGCTTGTTGGTATTCGTGATCTTCTGGAGAAACACTATAAAGATATGCAGGATCTTGAGTTTACCATTCAGGAAGGAAAGCTCTATATGCTTCAGACCAGAACAGGTAAACGTACTATTTTCAGCTGGTTGAAGACCCAGGTTGAGATGGTGGAAGAGGGTTTGATTGACAAGAAAACTGCTGTAAGCAGAGTTCCTGCAAATGAATTTGGAAAGTTGTTCGCACCAATTCTCGATCCGAAAGATATTTCTGCAAAAGGGGTAACAGCAATTGCCAAAGGGCTTAATGCAAGTCCTGGCGGGGCAAGCGGAATAGCGGTTTATACCGCACATGAAGCAGAAGATTTTGCAGCTCAGGGGAAAGATGTAATTCTTGTACGTACCGAAACAAGCCCTGAGGATATCGGTGGAATGGCAGTTGCCAAAGGGGTATTAACAGCCAGAGGCGGAATGACAAGTCATGCTGCGGTAGTTGCAAGAGGCATGGGATGTCCCTGTGTTTCAGGCGCCGGTGATTTAAAGATTGATTATAAAGCTAAGCAGATGAAAATAGGTGATTTAGTTGTCAAACAAGGCGATTATATCTCAATAGACGGTTTTACCGGACAAGTCTATGCTTCAGAGATAGCAGTAAAACCTTCTGAAATTGTTCAGGTGCTGAATGGTGAGATGAAAGAAGATGAATCAGACCTATTTGAAGATTATAATACTTTTATGTCTTACGCTGATGAACTGCGTCAGTTGAAAATACGTACGAATGCAGATACACCGGCAGATACGGAAATGGCTGTTAAGTTTGGTGCTGAAGGTATTGGTCTTTGCCGAACAGAACACATGTTTTTTGAAGGTGCCAGAATAATTTCTATCAGAAAAATGATCCTTGCAAAGAATATGGAAGAGAGAGAAGAGGCACTGCTTGAGCTTCTCCCTATGCAGAGAGAAGATTTTGAGGGTATTTATAAAGCTTTAGCTGGTCGTCCGGCAACAGTGAGACTCCTGGATCCACCTCTCCATGAGTTCTTACCCCATGAAAAAGAAAATATTCAGGAAATGGCTGATCAACTCTCAGTACCTTATGAAGAAGTTGCTGCAAAAGTTGATGCACTGCATGAATTTAATCCTATGCTGGGATTCAGAGGCTGCCGTCTTGCGGTAGTATATCCTGAAATTCTTAAAATGCAGGTTAGGGCTATTATAGAAGCTGCAATGAATGTGGCTGATGCAGGTATACCAGTATTTCCGGAAATTATGATTCCGCTTGTAGGGAATGTTAAAGAATTTGATTACTGTAAAAAAGATGCACTGGAAACAATTGAGGCTATTTTTGTTGAGCGTGGAAAAACCATCGAGTACAAAATTGGTACTATGATAGAAGTTCCCAGAGCTGCATTAACCGCTGATGAAATTGCTGAATCTGCTGAATTCTTCAGTTTTGGAACAAATGACCTTACACAGATGACCTGTGGTTTTAGCCGTGATGATTCTGCAAGCTTTTTAAGACCGTATGTAGAAGATACTGATAAACAGTTTTTCGAATATGATCCATTTGAGGTTCTTGATCAGAGCGGTGTGGGGAAATTGGTTATTATGGCTGCTGAGCTTGGCCGGAAAACCAGACCTGACATCAAACTGGGAATCTGCGGTGAACATGGCGGCGATCCTAAAACAATAGATTTTTGTGCAGGAATTGGCCTTGATTATGTAAGTTGTTCACCTTTTAGAGTACCAATTGCAAGACTTGCGGCTGCTCAAGCTAGTATCAAGAGAATGTAAAAAGATCCTCAGTTGTTATAAAACTTTAAGAAGAGTGAGTCTATAAAAAAGCTGTCGTTTTAAACGGCAGCTTTTTTTGAGCCAAAGGTGGGCTAATCGGGGCTTTTAGCTGAGCTTTGCAAGCCATGAATATTTACCAGCCAATTGGGGTTAATATGCATTTGGATAAAGTTTATTGGGAGATGAGAATAATATTTACACTTACAAATGAATGAAGTAAAATAAACTAGGTAATATTCAACTTATCAACATTTCATAAGTGGGGGTAGCATAGTGAATATAGTTTCATTGTTTTCAGGTGCTGGTGGATTAGATTTTGGATTCAAGAAAGCTGGTTTTGAAATTATTTGGGCAAATGATTTCGATAAAAATGCTTGTGCTTCTTATAAAAAGAACATTGGAGATCACATTAATTGTGGTGATATTCTACTTTGCTGCAAAGAATTACACGGTAGTATGAATGATCCAAAAGGGACAATCCTGATGTTTTGATCACTCGATGAAGGAAAATCCTGGGAAAAAGTGTTATCACCAACATGTCATGATAAAACATCATATCCGGAAAAGGGATATATAATGGCTCATGTCACCGAGATTGAGCCGGAAGAATTAATAGCCG
>CAZMOX010000051.1:0-16620 GCA_964567895.1 uncultured Spirochaetales bacterium
AGAATGCCATTTCGCAAAAACAACGTCAGGATCTGAAATTGAGTTATATGCTGAACTATTACCGAAAGAGTGATTTTGTCATGTACGGGAGAGATTATTATGATCTTGCAGGTGAGTTGCTGAAAGAGTACCGGATGAAGGAGATTCAATTTCTTGATCAGAAGTATCTGTACCCAACTATTATTGAGATGAAAAATGTACAGACGGGGCATAAATCAATTCTGGAGATGAGCGATATCAATACTGATCCCATTCCGGATAGCTATTTTACTACACGTTTTCTTGAGAACAGGTAGGTGAGGCAATTTTAAAAAATTGCCTTTTGAAGTTTTTGGATAAAGATAGTTATATCTTATAATACACAAATCAAATACATCCAAAAACTTTTGACAATAGGTTGTTCTTTTCAAAATGGAACAATCAAAGATTTGTTCTTTTTAATTTTGAAAGAACCTGAGGTGCTTATGAAAAAGATGGTAAAGAAAATTTGTTTTGTACTGATTTTACTCCTAATATCTCTGTCGCTTGCTGCAATGGACTTTCAGGGAGTTTTATTTGCCGATTATTATGGCAGGGTTGAGCCCACGATAGGATATGAGAATTTGCGCGGTCGGCTCTATTATCAGCCGAGAATTATAGGAAGCCTATTCGATTATGCCATTGATTATGAAATATCTGCCAACCTCTATTATGATTTTATCAGCGATCCCCATTTTATTAATCCGGAGAACATCATTAGAGAGGCGTATATCTCTATACCCTTCGACAATTTCGATATTTCCATTGGTCAGAAATATGTCTCTCCGGGTATGACTGATGTATTTAGTCCATTAAATGTGGTAAATGGTGAGTATGCTTTTAAACTGAGTCTTGATGATCCGTATGAAGGGAAACGGGCGGATGCCCTGCTGCAGATTACCTATTACCCGACTTACGATGACTCCATAGAGTTGGTGTACGTTCCTGTACCCCGTCCTGATTTTGAGCCTACTGCTCCGGTACATATTGCCGATACAAATGTCGATGTCGATGTAGTATTTGATGCTGATCCCTACTTGTTAAGCAATGCTCATTCGATATTCTTATCCTACACTCATTTCGATTTTGGTTATGATCTCCAACTGAGTTATGCTTTCTACACGGATCAGACGCCTAACTTTGATATTTCAGGGCTTACTTATCCGGGTTCGGGGGGGGGGCTCTCTGGCGATGTGACAACAGTTTACTCGAGAAATCATACCTTTGGGGGTGCGTACGGCACCAGTTTTAAGGGTATAGCTCTTGTGGAAGAGGTCGCTTTTAACTTAACCGAGGATTTTTCCGGGACCGAGATCGGGATTAAAAATTCTGACATTACTTTAAATACTCAGATTACGGGTACTCTTTGGGGCGGGACTCTGGCCCAGCTGAATATTATTTATCAGTATGTAATAAACTTTAATAAAGGGGTGCCTCTGGACGATGATAGTGCTGAGGCTGTGTTAGCAAAGGAGTTTAATGGATTTTTTAATCAACCGATGGAGCATATTGTATTTGCTATTGCTCATTTCCAGAATAGTTTTTTTCACGACAAGCTTACAGTCTCCCTAAATGCCGGATTAATATATCCCGATGTCTATCTTGCTCCGCGTGTTGGATTTGCAATTACCGATGGGTTGCAAATTGCTGTTGGGGCAGATGTAAAGACAGGGGATCCTCCTGCCAGAGCTTTGGCGCGCGGAAATTTGATGGATAACTACTATATTCGTTTGAAATATGAGTATTAGGCTGCGCTTAACAACTGCATTGTTGGTTGTCGGAATACCTCCATTCTTGGAGACAAATAGCTTCCTGTTCTTAGGTGCCGTTAGGCAGCCTGGATTGCTCCGAAAACAAAGAGGAATATCCCTAGAGCCAGGACAACAATAGCTGCTATCCAGGAAATCTTTACAGCGGCATCATCACTCATCTTCTTGTTGATTTTCATTTTCACCAACTTCAACAGACCTGGAGCTCTTTTAACTCCACCAAAATAACCAACCAGTAATGCATACACTAAGCATGCGATTCCACCTAACAAATAACCAGTTCCCATACAATTTCTCCTTTATTAATCTCTGTAATATGTAAGTCTTTTGTATAAACTTAACTTAAACCCTTTCGAAGTTTTGGAAGCATAAGTAAGTAGACTAAAAGCGTCAATACGGTAACCATTCCAGCAGCTAGCAGCACTGTGCCCCAATCGGCTGTCTTTGATAATATCATAATATTTGCTTTGTAGGCCCAGTAAAAGGGGCTCCAGTACATGGTCCATTGCCACTTATCTGCCAGGAATTCATACCCGGCGATAGAGCCTGCAATTGGCAGCATAATCATTTTCACTCCGGCGGCAGCTTCCATTACATCATCGCTGCCTAGTCCCTGGAGAAATCCGATAATGAAACTGAGCAGCATGGAGGTAAATCCCATTAGCAGAATCATAAACCAGTTGATATCATAGAATCCCGTAATGAGGACAGCACATACAATACCAACGAGTGTTACCACTGCACCAAGTAAACTTTTTCCCAGCACAAATCCTGTTTGGGAAATAGGGGTGACATTCAGAGCATTGATGGTGTTTTCGTATTTTTCCTCAACGATACTGATTGATATCAGCATTCCAGCCAGCATTATGGTCATGGATATCAGCATCGTGACCAGCATTGATTTTAAGGGTGGAACAATCCGGCCGAAAGATACCAATTGTGCAGTAGTCTCTTCTTTGGTGGCACCCAGTTCATAAAAGGTGTTCAGCATGACCGCGTAATTCTCAATAATCTTATCTTCATTACCCTGAAGGACAATTTCATACCCTGAATCATCTCCAAGCGGTATTACTGCAGCTATATCATCACGCTTCAGTACCCGTCTCTCAACTTCATCAATACTGTCAAATAGTTCAACATTAGCGAATTGCTCCATATATGCAATATGCTGTGCATCGTCACTTTTAAACATAGCCAAATTTACCGTAGTATCATTCAGACCCGGGGAAAAAAGCTGTACACATACAGCGAGTATTATAGGCGCGACCATGATATACAGAGCCATGAAATCTCTTCTTGAGGTGAGGAAATCTTTTTTGAATACAATAAATAGTTTTTTAAGCATGTTAATAACCTCCCTATACCGTCAGTGTCTTTTTGAATTTGATATTTGCCAGAAGGAAAAGAATAAACCCACCAACCAGGAATACTGCAGAATAGATCAGTACATAGCCCATATCACCATTCAGCAGGATCTCTTTCATCCCCTGAAGCATGGGGTATGTCGGGAAGAACCGTAACCAGAAAGGATCAAAGCTGGGAATGAAGTAGGAGAAAGCCGGCAGCAGGAGTGCTATCATTAATACATACATTACCCCAAATGATTTTGTCATCGAATCAAAGAAACTTGCTATAAGTAGTCCCAGGGAAGCCATGGAAAAGGTAGTCACAATAAGAAATACATACAGCATCAAATAATTAGGTCCAGATCCCATGATAGGGATGACGATGATAGAAGTTGAAAATAAAACGGTTGTAAGAATAACAAAAATCTTTGTTAGTAGATAACTCCAAACAGATGAAGGAGTTACTGCAAAAGCACGAATTACCCCCTCGGATTTATCAAGGAATATATAGGCCATAACAATGAAAAATCCCATTAATGATCCCATGAATACGATCATCATTGGAATCAGGTTCTCCCGGTTGTTCAGTTTGTCAAATACATCCAGCGTGCGTACAGTCTGCTGATCGGTCATCGCTTCGATGGTCTCCGGTGTCTCATTGTGCAGAATGTAGAGCAGATTTTCCAGACGTTCGGTTTCGTAACCCTGCATATAATAGATGTATGAGAATTCACTCTGTGCATTCATTCTAATCGTTGCACCGATCTCAATTTCACTATAGGCGATTCTTACCAAATCCTCTTCATTTTCTACAATGTACATGGTTTTAGATAACTCACCTGTATCGGGATTTAGAGCTTCTAGTGTCTGTAGCTCTAGGACTGATTCTTCTTCGAAGTTATATGCGGTAACCTCACCGGTATCTTCATTTAGTGCCTCAAATGCAATGGGTTTTAACTTGATTTCTACCGGTTCACCAATGCGTAAATTGCCTTCACTAATATCTTTTTCGGTTAGGTAGTCTGACACTTGCTGCGGCATATCATAGAAGATATACTCCTTACTTTTGCTTACCGGATTCTCTTTAACCGCAAATAACAGAATTACGAGAATGATTATGGCCATAATCATTTCTATATAAAAGTAGAAGCCTCTGGCGGCTATGGTCATCTCCTT
Organism: uncultured Spirochaetales bacterium; assembly: GCA_964567895.1. Taxonomy (GTDB): domain Bacteria; phylum Spirochaetota; class Spirochaetia; order JABMQR01; family JABMQR01; genus JABMQR01. The sequence continues at coordinate 4,310 of CAZMOX010000051.1, forward strand.
TCTATACGTGCTTAATAGTTTCATACTATACAAGCCCCCTTCCAGTTACCTGGATGAAGATTTCTTCTAAAGTAGCCTCTTTTGAGTGCATGGTTTGGATGTCATAGGTCTTGACGATTTCACCGATACGTTTACGGTCCTGTTCATCTATTGTTTTCAAGGTCTCTTTGATAACTTCGCCATCTTTGACATACTCAATATCTATCAACTTTTTCCCATACTGCAGTTTCAGATTTTTAGGTGTGTCGATAAGTTTTATTTCGCCGTCAATGATGAAGGCAACCCGGTCACATAATTCATCAGCGATGTACATATTATGGGTTGTGAGGAACGTTGTGACACCTTTTGAAGTCTGCTCACGTATGATGTCCTTGATAGTTGCGGCAATCGTGGGATCCAATCCTGTTGTTGGTTCATCAAGGATCCAGAGTTCGGGACTGTTGACCATTGAGCGGGCAAATGTGAGGCGGTGCTTCATTCCTTTGGAAAATTCTCCTGCTCTCATATTCTCTTTACCGTCAAGTCCAACTAAGCGGATCAGCTCTAAAGAGTCCCGAGTGGGAACATCGAAGAGTTTTGCATAAAAATCCAGATTCTCTTTTGCTGTCAGCTTGCCGTACACGTTTGATTGTTCAAAGGATACGCCAATTTTATTGAAACGCTCGTTTTGCACCTTTTTAGTGTCATATCCTGCCACAGAGACTTCACCACTTTGCTGTTTCAGCAATCCTGTGAGTATCCCCTGAGTCGTGGATTTACCAGCTCCGGACGGTCCTAAAAAACCAAAGGTTTCACCATTAGCTACCTCGAAACTGATATTGTTTACTGCAAGAATTCCATCTTTGTGATACGAATGTGAAAGATTTTTAACTGAAATCATGCTACTCTCCTTCTAATCTAATTATTTATAAAATGCCTTTTTTAAGACATCGATATATGCATTCATCTCTTCAGAAAGTTTCTGGATGATGGTTAAATCATCTGCTGCTACCGTTTTCATCACCTTTTCCTCTGCAAATTTTTCGATGGTCCATCGTATGATATCCACATTGATACCGATATTTTTTGCATCTGAAAATAGTGTGTAATCCACATTATGTTGATAGATTTTAGTGAAATACTGCTGTACGTCTATTCCCTTGTCTTCATATATTTTTAATGCCTGGTTGAGATTTGTTGGATTTTCACTCGTGAATACTTTGATTGCAAAGGTGAAAAGTTGGGGATAGTCAGCAGCCAGTTCAATTTTGGCTAAGGCTATCTGCTTGATCCGATCAAATAAATCCGTATTTTCCCAATCAATTCTTTTTGTTATTTCGTCAAACAGTTTGTGAATAACAAAACCTGAAATGTATTCGTATAACTCTTTTTTATTCCCGAAATAGTGGAACAACAGACCTTTGGAGATTTCTGCATTTTTAACGATGTTGTTTGTTGAAGCTTTGTTGAATGGGTATTTTGAGAATTCTTCAATTGCACTATTGATAATGCGATTCTTTTTTTCTGTATCAAGTTTTTGAAGAACATCTTCCATTCAGTATCTCCTTGCTTAATATTGTTGCTGACCACACTGGTCAATACAAATATTACATCCATTGACCACATGAGTCAATAAAATAATGATAATATTTTCAAATAAGTGAGAATGAATCAGGGAGTTTATGAATCAGCTATCCTGGAATAATTCAACAACTTCTTCAGGTGAACGCGAGGTTATGAGCAGACGGCGAAAGGAGCTGCTTCTAGTGGCAAGAGCAATTTCACTGATTGCTTCAAGGTGCGGACCGGATTGATCGGGCGGGGCAAGGATCAGAAAAAAAGCATGGGAAGGCTTACCGTCCTGTGAATCTGCATCGATCCCAGCCGGGGATATGCCAAGGGCGATGGTTAGGGTACCGACCCCTTTCGTTTTTGCGTGCGGGATAGCAATACCGTTTTCCAGAGCAGTGCTGAGAAGTAGTTCACGTGCCAGAACTGCATCTAATGTTTCTTCAGGTTCTGTTATGTCTCCCGTATTATAGAGCAGATCAACAAGTTCCCGAAACACATCTTCTTTCATTGTAGATTCCAGAGGAACCTTTACTACCTTTTCGTTGATTAAATCTATTAAAGCCATCAATTTCCCCCTGTTTACCATCTTGAAAGTATATTCATCCGGATCAGAAATGAAAGGATTACGGTGATGTTATGTATCTTCAAAAAGATCCCAGACCCTGTCAGTATCCTTAACTATCAGCACGGAACAGCGAACAGTTCTCATGGCTCGTTCGCCTTCATGTAAAAATTCATCTCTGCGGCTTCTAATTCTGGAAAGCTCACCAACAATAAGCAGATCGATATCAAATTCACGAATAATTTCCTTGATCTTAACGTGAACAATTCCATTTTCATGGATTGTCTCCACCTCAACTTTTTTTTCAGCGGCCATGGTTACAAAATGCTGCAGATACTTCTTTGCATCCTGTTCCAGATCACGCTGGTATTCCATCTGCTCTGATTCGACAAAAATGTTACTTTTTAACAAGTCGTTTAGTGCATGTGTATTCACAATGAAAGTGCCGTAAAGTTTGGCACCAACTGCTTTGCTGAGCAGAATTGCATACTGCGCTGCAGTAAGGGACTCTTCTGAACCATCAATGTATATAAGAATTCGTTCAATCGGACCACTCATTTCCAAACTCCTTTCAAGCAGGGCTTTTTCAAAATTTATCTGTTTGAAATTGCCTCAATCATTATACCATATCAGGAAGCAACAGTATTGGTTCAATTTGCAATTAATTTTTCCAACTGCTGCCCTTGCGTTTTTCCAACTGCGCTTTTACTCGTTTCATAAGAATATAAGAATCCCGTTCATCCTCTTCCAGCCTGCTTCGAATGTAGCGGACAGACTCCTCTAAATCAGGAATTGCGATCTTCTCCAATGCGTTCACCTTGCGAATTGTTTTTTTGACCTCCTGAGAGAGCCTGATGATTGAAATTTTAAGTTCCGCCAGTTGTCCCATAAGAGTAAGAGCATCTTTGAAATTACTAATACTTTGGTCTATCCATGGGCTGGTGCTGTCCGGACTAAAATAGGGGGCATTTTCAGTGAACTGAGTGGTTACAACTGGCAGTGAAACTCCCATGACCCGGCGGCTGGCTAAAGTAATACCAGCCTCAATATTTACCGCCGATATGATTCCAGCGGTTTTTAGTTTTCCCATCTCCATAACAGCTTGTTGAAGAGAATCGTATGCTCCAGAGAGAACTGTATGGGCTCTCTCTTCAAAATCCACTGCCTGATCGACAAGGTTCAGCAGTTCCAATACCAGGATGCTCCGTTTCTGGTCCAGTAGTTCATAACCCTGCTGGGCGAATATTAGCCGACCTTTAAGATTCATGAGGTTAGTTTTAGTTGGTGTTGGATGATTAATACCGGCCATAGTAGGTATCTATCTCCTCCTCAGTAAGTCTGGTAAGCTCTTCCGGCGGCAGGATATTCAGACATCGCCATCCAATATCCAGGGTCTCCTCAATAGTACGGTCCTCATCTTTCTTCTGATTCACGAATTTCTGCTCGAATTCATGGCCAAATTCCATGTACTGTTTATCAAATGTAGTCAGCTCATCCTCTCCGATAACCGAAGCCAGGCTCCGAACATCCTGCACATAACTGTAAGAGGCAAATAATTGACTTGCCAGATGCGGGTGATCACTACGGGTCATCTTGTCTCCGATGCCATCTTTCATAAGGCGGGAGAGTGAAGGCAGTCCTGCAATGGGAGGATAGATGCCGCGGCTGTAAAGATCGCGGTCAAAAACAATCTGTCCTTCTGTGATATAGCCGGTAAGATCTGGTATTGGGTGAGATATATCATCATTCGGCATGGTCAGAATAGGAAGTTGAGTAATTGATCCGCTTTTTCCCCTAATCATTCCAGAACGTTCGTACAGCTCTGCCAAATCTGAATAGAGGTAGCCGGGATAACCTTTCCGTGAGGGTATTTCACCGCGCAATGTCGATATTTCACGGAGCGATTCGCAATAATTCGCCATATCGGTCATGATGAACAGGACATGCTTTCCACAATTATATGCCAAATGTTCTGCCAGAGTTAGAGCAGTTCGGGGTGTCAGGGTACGCTCAATAGAAGGATCATCTGCCAGAGAGAGAAAAAGTGCTACATTTTCCAGAACCCCCGATTCTTCAAAGGAGTTGATGAAATAACGGGCGACATCATGTTTAACTCCCATGGCAGCAAAAACCACTGCAAAATCGGTGGTTCCCCCGCGGATTTTTGCCTGCCGGGCGATCTGGGCTGCCAACTGGTTGTGTGGGAGGCCGTTACCTGAGAAAATCGGCAGTTTCTGGCCTCGGATCAATGTATTTATCCCATCAATGGCTGATATACCTGTCTGGATAAAATCCTGTGGGTATTCCCGTTCAGTTGGATTAATGGGGAGTCCATTTACATCCATCTCTTCTGTGCCGATTGGAACCGGCCCCCCGTCGATAGGATCTCCTAAACCGTTAAAAACCCGTCCCAGCATTTTGTCTGTAACTTCTATAGTTAGGGGTTCTCCACGAAAACGAACCCGGGTTCCTGGAAGTGTCAATCCGCTGGTACCTTCAAATATCTGGATTGCAACAGCCTCAGTAGAAGTATCCAGTACTATTCCCATGCGTACCTTACCGTCTGAATCAACACACTCTACCAATTCACGGTATCCAACCGGATGAGTTTTTCTCACCATAATTATGGGGCCGTCAATGTGATCAACACCGATGTATTCCCGCCCGGAAAGAAGAGCCTTTTGCTTATCGTAGAGTCTATTCAGGTCTGACATAGATGGCCTCCAGTTTGTCAATTGAGCGCTCCAGCCTAACGCTGATTTTGTCAAAAGATCGGGTATCATCGTTTCTGATGGTAAATTTCATTTTGATTATATCCTGCAGTACTTTCATTCTTCTGAGATTTAGGAGGGTTACACCATTTTTAATAGCTGATGCCCCGCGCCTTGCGTAAAGAAGAATGATTTCCATCATTTTCAGCTGTTTTTCAACAGTAGAAAACTGATCTATCGTATCAAAGGCATTCTGCTGAAGAAAGGCATTCTTGAAGAGAGTACATACCTCAATGATAAATCGCTGACTGTCAGGGAGTGCATCTGGTCCAACCAGTTTGATGATCTGCTGCAGTTTAACTTCCCTTTGCAGAAAAGAGATAATTTCACGTCGGTTTTCTTTCCAGCTTTGTCCAACCTGATCATTCCACCATCCCTCTACCTCTTCTAAATATTCAGAATAGCTATCCAGCCAGGAAATGGCAGGATAGTGACGAGCATTGGCCAGATGCCTGTCGAGTCCCCAAAAACAGCGGACAAATCGTTTGGTATGCTGGGTGACAGGTTCAGAGAAGTCACCACCAGGAGGAGATACAGCACCGATAATGGAGAGAGAACCCTCTTTATCTGCCAAAGTCCGCATATATCCCGCCCGTTCGTAAAATTCGGCAATTCTTGTTGGGAGATAAGCAGGAAATCCCTCTTCTGCAGGCATCTCTTCCATACGTCCGGAAAGTTCCCGTAAAGCTTCAGCCCAGCGAGAGGTGGAATCAGCCATGACCGCAACATGGTATCCCTGGTCCCTATAATATTCTGCCAATGTTGCCCCGGTATAGATACTGGCTTCCCGGGCCGAAACAGGCATATTGGAGGTGTTGGCAATAAGTATTGTCCGTTCCATTAAGCTTGTGCCGGTTCTTGGATCTACCAGTTTTGGAAATTCTTTTAACACTCCCGTCATTTCGTTGCCCCGTTCTCCGCATCCGATATAGACAATAATGTCGGCATCGCACCACTTCGCAATTGCATGCTGCGTCATAGTTTTTCCGGTACCAAATCCACCGGGGATTGCAACTGTTCCTCCTTTGGAAAGAGGGAAGAGGGTATCGATAACCCGCTGGCCAGTAATAAGAGGGATGCCAGGTGATAGACGATCCAGTACCGGTCTTGGTTTTCTGATAGGCCAATGCTGTATCATGGTAATTTCGATGGATGTGTTCCTTTCTACTCCGTCTTCGGGACGGATTACCGCTATGGTTTCATCAATGGTATAGGAACCTGCCGCTGTAATCTCCTGAAGGGTGCCGCGTGTCCATTGATTATTCTTTAATCCTGTACCATAAGGTGGAACTAATATGCGGTGTTCTATACGGTTGGTTTCCTGCACAGATCCTACAATATCTCCGGGTTTTACCATCTCACCAATCTTGAGTTTCGGAGTGAAATCCCATTTTCTTTCATGATTCAGGGATGGAGCCTGGATTCCGCGTTGAATGAATGTACCTGATATGGAGGCCAACATCTCGAGGGGGCGTTGAATTCCATCATAAATAGTTCCGATAAGTCCAGGACCAAGTTCAACTGAAAGCGGCTTTCCTGCTCCATAAATATTATTTCCCGGAGCGACACCAGTTGTATCTTCATAGACCTGAATAATTGCTTTTCCCGCCGATAATTTGACAATTTCTCCTATAAGACGGGCATCGGAGACCCGGACCAGCTCCATCATCATGGCATCGGTTATTCCTTCGGCTTCAATTACAGGGCCATTTACCCGTTTAACCCGTCCGATTAAGCGTTCATTCATGCCCTTTTTCTCCCTTATCTGCTACTACGGGCAGCTGTTCATTGCTTTTTTCTGACAGCAGTTTCCTGTAAATTAAGTGGCGAATTTCTGATTGAAATCTGAGCAGGCGGACTCGAATTTGATTGCTGAATGCCACCGTACCATTTGGAGATGTCAGGACAACACCCTGTCCAGGCAAGGGCTGACCATCGGCCGGAAATAACTCAATAGATCTTCCTGAGATCTCCATAACTCTGGCTTCTGCTGTCCGTAGCATTGAACGGGTTATCAGGGGAACTTCCAGAGCGGATGCTGCAACCGAAGATTGATCTGTTTGGATACCCAGAGCCGCCTCAGTAATCAAATCTACCAGAATTTGCGGATAGTTAACATTATTAATCAATTTTTCAGCTGTATGAAGAGCTTGCTCAATTATTTCTGATTGTAATTGTTCAATAATCTGCAGTAATCTTCTCTTTTCATTGATAGCTAATTGTGAACGGCCATTCTTGAGTATTTCATCTTTTTTATGCTGTGCCTCAAGTATACTCTCTGCTTTTAACCGTTCAAATTGAACCTGCCATGATTTTTCCAGAAAAACGGCATGTTTTTCTGCTTTTGAAATAAGGAGGGAAGCCTCTTTGTTCGCTTCATTCAGGATTCCCTGCATGATGGCATCTTTACCTAGCTGCTGTTTTTGGCCGTTATGCAGTGTGTCATTACTGTCCGTTGAAGGTTTCTTGGACTTTTGTGAATGTATATTAATCTTTTTTTTGGGTCTCAAGTACTTGTTTATTCTATTCATCCCTTTCTCTTTGTTTCTTCGAATTTTGGATTTGCTTCAGATAACCATATATTTACACATGGATACCAACGGCCTTGTTTACCATTTCCCGCAAGCCAGGTCTGTTGGGATCTTTCCCATTTCTGTCGGGGATCTCAATTATTAGGGGAAACTCTCTGGTAAAGAGATACCGATTAACCCGTTGGCGTATCATATCTGCAGTTTTCTCGGTTATGATTATGATACCGATGTCCGAATTTCCAATGGCTTCATCAAATGCAGCTGCAGTCTCGCTTTCATTAGCAGCTGACAGACCTTTAACTCCCACCATCCCGAACCCGAGAACAGTATCTTCATCACCGATTACAAAGTATTTCACAATATCCGGACCTCAGAATTTCCCGAGAATCATAAGGGCTGAAATAAATCCGAATATTACAATTCCTTCCGCCATTGCCACGAATATGAGAGCCTGACTGCCAATTTCCGGCCGCTCACTCATGGCTCCCATAGCTGCTGCTCCGACCTTTGCAATCGCCATTCCAGCACCTATTGCTCCAAACCCGAAAGCCAGGGCTGCAGCCATAAGGCCCCATTTCTGCCGCTCAGCGTTCTGTATGGAAATATCCGAATTTACCGAACTTAGTTGTGCTGAATCAGGATTAACAATTTCAGCATAGATTGGAGTTGTGGCGATAAAACTGAAGACAGTCATCAGCAGGGCAATAATCATCAGGCTTAAGCTGACTCGATGTTTAAAAACTTTTTGCTGTGAATTCATAGTAAAAAACCTCCCTGGTTTATGTATAGTACAATTCAGCTTACCGGATCGATATAGGGTGATAAACCCGTCCGGAACCGCAGAAATATTTTGAGAAGAACTCATAATAGTGAAGCCTCAGTGCTTGAATTCCAGAGGAGAGCCCTTCCAGGACAATTACCACAGTGTTACCGAGGACCAGAACCGCTACAGATAAGATCGGCGATGAAATCATTCCGGCGATTTGCATGAAAACAATCATGAGACTGACATGCGCAATCCCTAATCCTGCCACACGCATGAATGATAGTGTATTGGAAAGGTAATTGGTGAACAGCTCCAGAAGTTCGACAATCCAGTCCATAATAAAACCAAGAATTTTAGTTGGTTTCAGAGTAAGGCCAGGTTTCCTGATTGTTTTCTGCTGTTCATTTCTCAATTCCAGCGGTGCTTTTGCTGCGAACATCAGTAGTGGTAACCCGATTGCCAATAACAGGATCCCTGCCGATGGAAGTGCCGAATACCCCGAATTGACAAATTTAAAACCTGTGTAGACACCGCCGGCATAGAACCACCCCGCAAGTAAGCCTCCATGGTCGAAAAACAGATGAAACCAGGATCTTGAGCGGAATCTATTTATACAATTCAATAGTATTCCGCAGCTTATGATGCCGATGCCAAACTTGATGGTTATACCCAGAATGTCATAGATGGTGGTTATATAGGTAGCAGATATTCCTCCACTCCCAAATCCTCCATGACCTGAAACAACACCATGGTAGTTAAACCAGAGCGGAGGCAGCCAGGCATTTCCGAAATAGGAGCCAAAAAGGATTCCCATTATTACCGAAGCGCCGCCGCACCACATGATCAATTTTCCAAGTTTGTCCATACTATTTTTTTTAAGCCGGGCTAGTAGGAAACCAAATAGTAACAATACAACTCCCTGACCGGCATCACCGAACATTAAACCGAACATTAGCAGATAAGTAATGGATACCAACACTGTCGGATCGATAGTACCGTATCGGGGAATAGAGTAGTTTTCTACAAGCCACTGGAATGGTTGAAGAGCACGCGGATGCTTAAGAAGCACCGGAATATCTTTTTTAGGAATAGATTGATTGTTCTCCGGAACTGTCCATTTGAGATAGCACCGTCCCTGGGTGACTTCTTCGATTGCTCTGACCGCAGCATCTGTTCGATAAGCCGGTATCCATCCCGAAAAAATAACGGTATCATTGGTTTTCCCATAGTTAGACTGCATGGTACTGAAGAGTTCATTCATACGCAGATTTTTCCAGGTTTCTTCAAGCCATACCTGCTTTTCAGCTACCTGTCTTTCTGCAGAAGATGCCAGCTGAATCTGTTCTTTTTCCGCTGTCCTGATTTTTTGATCCAGGTCTTTAAGCGCACGGCTCTTCATACCGCGGAATTCACTAGGGATTTCAATGGTTTTCCACTGTACACGATCCAGAATCTGCCCTATACGTTCTGTATCGCGTTTCATAAAAATCAGGAGTACTGAATACTCATAATCGATTTCTGAATTGTTACCGCTTACCGAACCATCATTCTGATCAAATCCTCCACGTTGGACATAAGCCGGCAATCCTTTTAGTCCGCTTAATAATGAATTATAGCGGGATTTTCCAATAGTACCTGCTTGTATTTCGACATAGGAGCCAGATGGAACCAGCTCAGTAATCTCTTCAAAAAGGGAGATTTGGCGATGAATTTCCTGCAGACGGTTAATTTCCTGCTGTACTCCCTGCTGGCTGTCCCGTATCTGCTGGATATTAGCAGCTAATTTATCAAGTTCTTTGTTGGATATATCTGTATCTGCTTTTTGCAGGGTTTCTGTATCAAGTGCAGATATCAGTGGAAGTGGTATGTGGGCATTATGCAGAAATGTTTCTATCCTGTTTCGTGCAGCTTCCAGATCTTCTGCTGTTTTCGGTGATTCAATGGGAAAAATCTTGCCCTCAGTTCCAAGATCCAACTCATGGCCGGGACTGTGTACATCAATGAAGTCCATGACTCCGGCATCGAGTAGCTTTAATGTCAGTTTGTCAGCATCATTTTTCAATATTACGGCAGTAAGTCGTTTCATTCGCTGCGGGAAAATCATCATGGCTGCTTATTCTCCTTCATTTCTGATCGCTGTCCAGTCTCGAAATCCATCAATTTGAGACCATAGTACTTCGCATTGATAAGGGATCGTACCCGGGTAATTTCCCTCTCTTTCAAAATTAGATATGCTGCCAGTGTTCCAATAGAAAACGGGTCTTCAAGTTTAGATTTTTTAGCACTTTTGAGCAGATGGTTTTGCAGTGAATGCTCAATCTGCAGCAGGGTTTTCAATTGATTTCTGCGTTTCGTTTCTTTGCTTGAAGATGCCGCAGCTGTATACTCATCAATATGAATATAATCTGATCTGTTGATCATGGAGATAATACCGCTGCCGGCAGACGACCGCATACTGAACCCTTTAAGTACAGCCAATTCAAAATCCTTAACAGAAAAACGTGATCCGCCCGGAATAACAATCTTTTCTATGTGAGCAGTTCTTTTCTCCCGCGACCAACTTGCAGGTATTTCCGTAAAAAGTTCAGGGAAGCGGAGAAAGCGTGTGATGTTTCGCACATCAATTTCCTTACCGATCAGTGAGAATAGAATATTAAAGTCACGAGTACCTAAAACAGAGATTTTGCTAAGTAATTTTATGTAGAATCCTTTATCAACGGCAAGCTCCAGATAGAAAAGGCTGGAGTCTCTGAAAACAGTTTCCAGCTCTTCAGAAAAATCGGGAATATCATCTTTGAAACCAGCCTTAACAACAGTATCCTCCAACTCCTTTTTAGTCTCTGCATTGATTATCTGGTGAGGTGAAACTCCATTCCATGTGATGTCTTCGGGTATATAAGCGATAAATTCACTAATCTGACGCTTTCGGATTCTTTGATCAAACCAGAGCCGTAAAGCATTTTTTATGGTATAAAAATCGAGTTTAACGGCAAAAGCATCAATTACAGACTCTAATAATTCGGGACTGTGTTTTTTCAGGTTGCTGAAAACTCTGCGATGATACTGAAACAATTCCAGTTCAATCATTTTAATGTCACCGGTTTTGTTGTAAATCTCTGCCAGATTTTTGTAAGATCCACTACGCAGCAGGTGCAGGACTTCCGTTATTGATCCCGTTCTGTCAAAACTGCTGAATTGTGCTTCAGAAAGGAGTTTGCTGATAAGTCCGTGAATACGGGCATTGATGTAGGAATAGTCTATATACGTTCCCATTATTTCCCTTAATTATTTTCCTAATTGTCAATTAATTTTGAATGTGTCACTCTCCACTAAGGAATGCTCTTTTATTATCATCATTATAAGGTTTTGTCAGAATATCGCTCACAGCGTTAACCACATGAAAAAATCTTTCTTGACTGATACCCAGTTCGTTCAGAAGTTCTTCCCGATTATCCGGAAGTGAGGGTACCTTCATTTTGTTAATGCTATCCCTTGCTGTATTGGAAGCAGCGGCGATATTTTCACGGGTTTGTAATTTGAGAGATGCTTTTTCATTGTTTATTTTTTCTTTCGTATTATTCTGTATTGCTATGGATTGTTTTCTGGCATTCTCAACAATTTTTTCAGCTTTCTTTTCTGTCGCAAGAATGATATCCATCAATTCTTTCATATTGGCAGCTCCTACAGTTAGATTAAACGCTAACCCAATTATTGTACCACAAAACATGCGAATTGCAATAAAGTCATATAAAGATCACGACAGCAGCAGGAGGAGTATTTACTATTGCTGCAATTATTTTTTTGCACTCATATAGTGGGATTGTTAACGAAATCTCCGCCGCGACAGGCTTTGAGATAGTTTATTTTACTTGAATTCTATTCATGAAATTGTGCAGGGGTTGGGGAAGAAGACCCTCTGCTGGGAACCAGAAAAGAACAGTGTGGGCAGGATGCAGTTTTCTGGGATATTCAGGATTCCGGCCACCCTCTTGATCGACTTGAACTTACCATAGGATATCTTGTGGACTTATTATCAGTAAGGTTGATAAGATTCACAATGTAGTAAAGAGATACGCACATTATACACCTTATTATATTGGTGATACCGTTGGTGATATTACAGAACGTTA
>CAZMOX010000052.1:0-15942 GCA_964567895.1 uncultured Spirochaetales bacterium
TAGATGTACGCAGGCAATTTGGGAAAACCTGGTATTCATTGATCCATATTAAACCACTCGGATGGTAAATGGAGTATATTCATGAAATGGAAAATTGTTTTGCTGGCAGTCATAGTATCCGGACTTTTTCTCAGTTGTGATCTATTTAACCCACAGGAAGACTCTATGGATTCTCCATAGGATGGAGCACCATCTGCCGATAATCACCATTTTCAGTAATTCCTCCGACAGCAACTCCAGTAGTTAGTTCGCCTGTCTCATCTTCGGCTCCTTCAAGCCAAGGATAATTTACCAATTCAGAGAGGGGAGTGTAGTATTTATCAATTAATATCGAATTTACTAATCTTAACAGTAAGTCACGATTATTACTGTCTGAAAAGAATCCAGTAAAAAATTTTGCACTCTATATATAGTAACTTCGAAAAAAAGCAGAAATATTCAAAAACCAGAAAAAAACTTACAAATAGAGTTGAGCCGATATCTGAAATTCCGATATCGGCTCCTTTTCCTTGAGTAACAGCAATTCATGAGGTACTATATTGATGATTTTCTTTTAGGGAGGCTGAATGTCTGAACTTAGAATTCAAAATATTTCCAAAAACTATGGCCAGGTACAAGCGGTAAAGAACCTCTCTCTTTCAGTTGAGAAGGGAGAGGTTTTTGGATTGCTTGGGCATAATGGAGCAGGGAAAACAACAACTATAGAGTGTATTCTTGGAATAAAAAAAACCGATTCAGGTACTGTTTCACTTCTAGGAATGGAGCCGAACCAGAACAGAAAAGAGTTGTTCTCCCGCGTAGGCGTACAGTTCCAGGAATCAGCCTATCAGGAGAGAATAAAAGTACATGAACTCTGTGGATTGTTTACAGCATTGTATGCGAACCCTCTTTCATATAAGGAACTTCTTGCTGAATTTGGCCTTATGGAGAAGGAGAAGGCCTATGTCTCTTCACTTTCAGGCGGCCAGCGGCAAAAGCTTACTGTCGTGTTAGCACTTATTCCTGATCCGGAAATACTTTTTCTTGATGAATTGACCACAGGACTTGATCCACAGGCAAGAAGGGAAATGTGGGCTTATATCAGGAAACTCAAAGAGATGGGGAAGACTATTTTTATGACCACCCACTATATGGAAGAGGCTGAAATATTATGTGATCGGGTTGGTTTGATGCGAAAGGGCGAATTGACAGCTCTGGGAAGCCCGCGCGAGTTGGTGGATTCCTGTAAACTTGATCATCATATAACTATCACCACCGATCATGAAAACCTTGATTTTCTTAAAGAGATGCAGGGAGTTCGTGAGGTTCGGAAGCTGCAGGATGCAGTCGAGATCCGCACCTCTCCGGATACGAGTCTACTGGCAGTGATCCGAAATCTGGATGAGCGTAAAATCAATATATACACACTTAACATGCGAACTCCCAATTTAGATGATGCATATCTCCACCTTGCCGGTATTAATACCGATGGTATAGAGATTGGAAATTCAGACAACATGCAGGGGGCAAGAAAATGAGACTATTTATCAAAGTAAGTATAGTTGAGTTTCGGCTGCTACTCCGGAGTTTCGTAACACTCTTTTTCGCACTTATATTTCCACCCATGATGGTCATTCTTTTCGGCTCCATTTATGGAAATGATCCTGCTCAATTCTTTAATAACCGCGGAGCTTTGGATACGATGCTTCCCGGATATCTCAGTATCAGTATTTGTGTTATTGGGTTGATGAATCTCCCTATATCAATAGGCCAATACCGGCAGAGAAAAATTCTCAAGCGGTACAAGGCTACACCGCTCTCTCCCTGGATGATTCTGGGAGGTCAGCTGTTTGGAAGCCTTATCCTGCTTATAATTTCCGTATTTCTGGTATTGGTTCTGGCTAAAGTAGTATTTAATTATAATATGGATGGCAATATCTTTTTGTTTGTTCTTACTTTCATACTGACTACACTTAGTATGTTTTCTATCGGATTTCTTGTTGCATCGCTGGCAAAATCTGAAAAATCGGCAAACTTAATAGCGAATATCCTCTATTTTCCTATGATCTTTCTCTCAGGAAGTACATTTCCCAGTGAAATGTTTCCGGAAAAAATGGTTATCTATACAAAATTTCTCCCGCTCACCCATGGAGTGGAACTCATGAAAGGGGTCTCTTTTGGGATGCCGATAAGCGGGTTTATTCCTGAAATTTTGATATTGGCTGGTTTTACCATTGTCTGTACAGTAATCTCGGTTTTTACCTTCACCTGGGAATAGGGGTAGATAGTATCCGGCTATTGCATTACCACCCTATTTGTAATAGAGTTTTCTCAGAATGATCAGAATGAAAAGACAAAGTACTTCAGAACGAGTTGCCCTGTTTTCCTATTTTATTGCATTGATAGGTCTGGGAACAGTACTGCTGTTTCTGCCGGCTGCCTGGAATGGATCGGCCCGGCTGGGTTTTCTTGATTCTTTCTTTACTGCAGTCTCTGCAGTTTGTGTCACAGGACTTATAACGGTCGATACAGCTCTTTACTCACTGTTTGGCAAGGTGGTAATCCTTTTACTTATACAATTTGGCGGGTTGGGCATTCTTACCTTTACCACCATGTTTTTTGTCTCCGTAAAGAACAGGAAGGTATCTTTACGGAATCTCCGGACAGTCCGAAATTACTATCTTGACTCAATAGAGTTCCAGGCTCACCATATTTTAAGAAATATACTGGTCATGACAGTTACCCTGGAGCTGATCGGAACACTGCTGCTTTGGTTTAGATTCAGGACTACCGTGCCGGATGCATCCTTTTTCACTGCCCTGTTCCATTCGGTTTCAGCTTTTTGTAATGCAGGTTTCTCCCTGTTTTCCAGTAGCCTGGAGGGATATTCATCCGACCCCTATATACTTATTGTTATCATGCTTCTGGTTATCTCCGGCGGTCTGGGATTTTTGATTTTTAATGATATTATCATAGTAACCCGGAAGAAGAAAAAAAGGTATTCACTGCATACCCGAATAGTTCTGATCTCTACAGCAGCTTTAATTATTTTGGGAACGATAGGTTTCTTACTCCTTGAAAGAAATGGGGCTTTGAAAGAGATGACTGGTTTAAATAAGTTGATTAATGCTTTATTTCAATCTGTTACACCCCGTACAGCAGGATTTAATGCCGTTTCTCAGGGAGCATTAAAAAGCTCCTCCAAATTCCTGACAATGATATTTATGTTTATCGGCGGATCTCCCGCTTCAATTGCAGGGGGCATAAAAACCACAACATTCGCAATTATTTTTCTGACACTGCTGAAGGAGATCGATTGGCAGGGGAGAATCAGGATAGGGGATCGGGTGCTTTCGCAGAAGACGGTTACCCGGTCGATGCTGTTTATGGGGAAGGCCGTAATGCTTCTTGCTGTTTCTGTGTTTCTTCTCACCCTTACTGAGATGAATGGTGCAGAAACCGGCGGACCAGGATTTATGGTGGTCGTATTTGAGAGTTTTTCAGCATTCGGGACGGTTGGGTTGTCTGCCGGGCTTACATCATCTCTGTCGATAGCCGGAAAATTTGTTATTATTTGTACTATGTTTGCCGGCAGGGTAGGTTTGATATCATTGTCAATACCACTATTTAAAGAACATAATGAAGAGGTAGAGTATCCGGAAGAGGAGGTTTTAATAGGCTGATGAAACAATATGCAATTATTGGACTAAGCAATTTTGGTAAATTTATGCTTGATGAGTTATCAAAACTTGACTGTGAAATTCTCGTAGTAGATAAAAAGCGTGAGTTAATAGAGGCAATTAAAGATAAGGTAACCAGTGCATTTATTGCAGATGCGATGAATGAGGAGACGATTACACGGTTAATCCCTGAAACAATCGATGCGGCAATTATTGATTTGGGTGACAGTCTGGAGGTCTCTATCCTTGTCACAAACTACCTGAAGAAAATGGGTGTCAAACGAATTATAGCTAAAGCTGAATCTTCTCAGCATGGTGAAATTCTTGATATTATCGGAGCAGATACCGTGGTATTTCCCAACAGGGAAGCTGCTAAGCGCTTGGTTCCTATGCTTTTTTCTGATGCGGTATTTGGTTATTTTCCCATTGGGGATGATCTGGTTATTGCCGAAGTAAAAATTCACAAAAAAATGGCCGGAAAATCGGTGATTGATGTGGATCTAAGAAAGCAGTCCGGCTTAAATATTATTGCACTGAAAAAAGATGATGGATATCAGCAGTTTGTCTCCGGGGATCATGTACTTGAAGAAGACGAGATTTTACTTGTCTCCGGTAGTCCGGCCGATATAGAAAAATTTTCCGGTGATAAACTAACAGAAGGTGAGAATAAGAAAAAGGGAAATGGTCTAAAACTATTTTTCTAGGAGTTTGACAGGCTCATAAAAGAAGGTGAGAAGTTTGATTACACACACAAGCAGTACGTTACAGGTCTATTCAGAAATAGGTTCCCTGAAGAGGGTTCTTCTGCACAGACCGGGAAGTGAGCTGGAGACACTTACCCCTAAATATCTGGATACCATGCTTTTTGAGGATATCCCTTTTCTCGGCAGTATGCGTGAAGAACATAATGCATTTGCAGAAACATTGCGAAATAATGGGTGTGAGGTTCTCTATGTTGAGGAATTACTTAAGGATACGGTGAAAATTTCGGAAGCCAAAAAATCTCTTATTGAGAAAACAGTTCAGGCTACGGGAATTCCAGATCTGGATTTGTGCGAATCTCTGCAGGATAATCTTCTGGGAATGGATGATTTATCACTTACCGGGCACCTGATAGCCGGAACAAAAAAAGATGAAATTGCACTGCATCAACCTGCTGGCCGACGCGATCTCTCCTACTACATCAGGGATGAGTATCCATTCTATATCAACCCGCTTCCCAATCTCTACTTTACCCGGGATCCAGGTGCAGTTATTGGAAACAGATGCTCTATCAATACAATGCATACAGATGCGAGAAAAAGAGAGAGTATGCTTCTTGCGGCAATTATGCGGTATCATCCCACATTCAGGACAGATGATTCTGCACCGCATCTATTGGAAGGATATGCTGAAGGAAGCAGCATTGAAGGTGGGGATATCCTGGTGCTTGATGCAAATACTTTAATGGTAGGGTGCAGTGCCAGAACAGAAGCCTGGGCGATTGAAGAGCTTGCAAAACAGATCTTAACAACCACTTCGGATTCTGAAGGAAAAGGCTCCGGGTTTAAGAATATTCTTGTTGTCCAAATACCTTTTACTCGTGCTTATATGCATCTGGATACCGTGTTTACTATGGTGGATCATGATAAATTTACCATCTATCCGGGTATTCAGTCTGCATTAAAGGTTTTTACCATCTCCATGCGAAAAGAACGAAATCTATTGGTACAACCGGAAACAGGACTTAAGTCGGCATTGGAGCGAGCGCTTAAGCTGCCTTCTGTGGACTTAATCCAAACCGGCGGGGGGGATAGGATCACTGCAGCCAGAGAACAATGGAATGACAGTGCAAATACTCTTGCTATAGCGCCTGGGGTGGTTGTCACTTATCGGCGAAATGTGGTATCAAATGATACCCTTGAAAAACACGGTATAACCGTTCTGCCTATCCAGGGATCAGAATTAGTTCGGGGACGGGGCGGCCCAAGGTGCATGAGTATGCCCTTGGTAAGGGAGCCAATTTCCTAGGAAATTGGCTTATGAAGTTTACGATTGTATTCTGTTAATTTATTATAAAGTATGGAATTAATAACAATCGAAAACTTCTGACTTTAGAGGACTATTATAATAGGAGGAGAGGAGTATGGCTAACCTCGCAGGAAGAAGTCTTTTGACACTTAAGGATTTTACCGCAGATGAAATCATGTACTTAATTGATTTCGCAATTGAATTAAAGGCAAAAAAACGCTCAGAAAAGCAGGGAAATCTTCATGGAAAGAAGGGGAATCTTCTTAATCGTAAAAATATTGTATTGATTTTCGAAAAAGCATCCACCAGAACCCGCTGTGCTTTTGAGGTGGCAGCCTATGATGAAGGTGCGCAGGTAACTTTTCTCACCAATAGTCAAATGGGGAAAAAAGAGTCAATGGAGGATACGGCAAAAGTTCTCGGAAGATACTACGATGGTATTGAGTTCAGGGGATTTAAGCAGGAAACGGTTAATGCTCTGGCGAAATGGTCCGGAATTCCGGTATGGAATGGCCTGACAAATCTCTATCATCCTACCCAGATACTTGCAGATTTTATGACCATAAAAGAGACTACGAAAAAACCATTTAATGAGATGAAACTGGTCTATGTCGGGGATGCCAGGAATAATGTTGCAAATTCTCTGATAATCGGTGCAGCTAAACTGGGAATGAATTTTACTGCTGCATGTCCGGATGTGTTGCGGCCGGATCAGGATCTGCTTACTGAAATGCAGAGTCTTGGTGCAGAAACAGGTTCAGTTATTGAGTGTGAAAGTGATCCTTATACTGCAGTGGAAGGGGCGGACATAATCTATACTGATGTGTGGGTCTCAATGGGTGAAGAGGATAAATTTGAAGAACGAATAACCCAGTTGAAACCCTATCAGGTTACTATGGATATGTTGAATGCTTCGGGAAATCCAGCTGTTATTTTTGAACACTGCCTCCCGGCTTTTCATGATCTTGAGACAGAGATCGGGAAAGAGGTTTTCAGCAAATATGGTCTAAGAGAGATGGAAGTAACCGATGATGTCTTTCGAAGTAAACACTCTGTGGTTTTTGATGAGGCCGAGAACAGGATGCATACGATAAAAGCAGTTATGGCTGCAACCTTGGAATAAGATGCTATTTTGATACGGTTATGATGACATCTTTGGGAAGCGCTAGCCCGGCTGCAACTTCAACGGCTTTTACCACCCCTGAAAATACCGGACAGGCGGCATGCGGGCAGCTGTAATGAGCCTGCAGGATTGAAGGGATCGATCCGCCGAAGAATCCAATTTCATTGTAGGGTTCAACCTCTTTTATGCTGTCTGCCACTTTCATAATGTGCGGGCAGGTGCTGTCAATCGAAATTTCAACTTTCCCTTCATCATTTTGCACAGCAGTAACATCTGTAGTAAATCCGCAAATGCCTGCATGTATATAAGCTTTAGCCATAAATAGAACTCTCCTGGGTAATTAAAGTTTGTTGTCGATATTCTCAAACAATTGTGTGAAAAAGATAACCGCATTTTCGATATTTTTCAATGATATTCGTTCATTATACGAGTGTATTCTATCCAGTTCACTGGAGTGCACGTGCATAGGGCAGAATCTGAAAATGTTCTCACATATATCCTGATATTTAATGGCATCTGTACCTCCTGGCATAAGATAGGGAGAAACCACACTATCCGGAAAAATCTGTAGAATAGTCTCAGAGAGAATCCTGTATTGTGCAGTATCCATAGGTGATATTTTTGAAGGTTCATTTACCAGAAGTGTTTTCAGTTCTATCCGTTTGTCCCCAATTACTCTTCGGATTCTATCTGTGGCCTGATCGGAACTAGTCCCGGTAAGCAGCCGTAGATTGATGGTAGCCGCAGCCCTGGAGGCGAGTACATTTGGAGCTTCACTGCCCAATGCCATTGTCGGTGCTGTTGTCGTACGAATCATGGCATTTGGTGCACCATTTCCAGCCATGAGCAACAGAAACAGGGGCTTAAATAACCAGAGGTTTGCAAGAATTATTCGGTAGAGGAGGGGCATGAATGGACCCAGGTTTTTGAACATCTCTCTGGGAACTCTAGTGAGTTTTAGTGGGAATTGCCTTTTTTCCAATTTTGTTATGGCTTTAGCAATTAACCCGAGGGCAGTTTTGGCTGGAGGCATTGAGGAATGCCCGCCCTTTTGCGTGCAGCTTAATTCAACATCAAGATATCCTTTTTCCCCTACACCAATGGCGGCAAATGGTTTACTGAGACCGGAAATCATGTTATCAGTTACTGCTCCGCCTTCATCTATAAGGAATGAGAATGATATTCCCTGATTTTTAAAATATTCTGCTGCTTTAGCAGCTCCCAGTTTTCCTCCCACCTCTTCGTCATGTCCAAAGCAGAGATACACACCGCGTTTAGGAGTGTAACCCTGCATCAGTTGAAATTCGATAGTTTCAAGAACAGCAATCATCTGAATTTTTATATCGAGTGATCCGCGGCCCCAAAGATATCCATCATCTGTAACCTGTCCGCTGTATGGATCGTGAATCCATTTCTCAGCATCGCCTGTAGGAACCACATCCTGATGGGCAGTGTAGAGCAATGGTTTAAGTGCGGGGTCAGACCCCTCCCAGTGAAAGATCAGGGTATAATCGCTGATAACTATTTTCTCAAGTCTGCTGTGAATTGTCGGGTAGGCCGTTTCCAGCCATTTATGGAGATTGTTGAACTCCTGCCAGTCTGTTTTTGTAGAATCTGCATGAGATACGGTTTTGAAACGTATAATTTCACTCAGGTGTTTTACCGTATCATCGATATTCGGAATTGAGGAGATAGTTTTATCAATTACCGGAATCTGCCTTTTAAACAGCAGAGTCTTGATTGTGATTACCAGTATAAGTAATCCTATAGCTATCAAAATAATAAGTGCTGCAGGGTGCATAAATTCTCCTTAGGTGTGTTAGGCGTGAAGTGCTGCCTGCCTTTTAATGTGGTCAATTACCACCAAAGCAGCCATCGATTCAACAACCGGAACAATTCTTGGGCAGATGCAGGGGTCATGCCGTCCTTCAGTGACTATTATGGTCTCTTTTCCCGTAATATCAGTAGTATGCTGCGGTTTCGATATTGATGATGTGGGTTTTACCGCAATACGGAAAATAATATCCTGACCGGTGCTGATTCCCCCGAGAGAGCCGCCTGCATTATTTGTAAGAAATCCTTCACGATTTTTATCATCATTATGTTCGCTTCCCTGCATATCGGCACAGGAAAATCCTGAACCGATTTCAAATCCTTTTACGGCTCCCAGAGAGAGCATTGCCTTAGCAAGGTCGGCATCAATTTTATCAAATGCCGGTTCACCGAGACCTGCAGGAACTCCTGAAATTACACACTCAACAATACCGCCGGCACTGTCACCTTCATCGGCCAGACGCCTGACTCTTTTTTCCATTTCAGCAGCGGCAGTAAGATCACAGGCCCGCATGGGATTTTGTTCAATTACATTTAGATCAACCGTAGAGCAGGATACTCCTGCTGCCCGTTTGGTGTAGGCAAAGATGGAGATGCCATTTTGGGAGAGAAGCTTTCTGGCTACAGCACCGGCTGCTACACGCGCTGCAGTTTCTCTGCCTGAAGCTCGGCCGCTTCCCCGGTGATCTCTAATTCCGTATTTAGCAAGATAGGTAAAGTCTGCATGACCCGGTCTGAATTTATCTTTTATTTCATCGTAGGCGGAGGGTTTTTGGTCTTCATTATAGAGAATCATCATCATAGGGGCACCGGTTGCTTTTCCTTCAAACCAGCCTGACACGATATGAATGGTGTCACTCTCCTTACGGGGAGTAGTAACATCGGATTGACCAGGTTTCCTTCTGTTCAGCTCTGTCTGTACTTCCTGTTCACTTATTTCAAGCCCGGGAGTAACGCCGTCAATAATTACACCAACTGCTCCGCCGTGTGATTCTCCGAATGTGGTTATCTTGAAAAGTTTCCCAAAACTGCTTCCCGGCATAGATTCCCCCGTATAAAAAAAGTAGACTGGAAGCCGGAGACCAAAAGATTAAAAATTCAAGAGGAAAATCTCAGATATTTCTAAGATGTTTTCTTGTTTCCGATCTTCCGGTTTCCGGTCTCCCGTCTCCCATCTCCCCATACTATCCTTTTCCCTCTTTTGTGTGTAGTAGGCTGACGTTTCTCAGTTTAAAGATATTACTTTTCGTTTGGGTTGAAAGAGGGTATTATTGTAATAGAAAGCAGATAGATCTTTTCAAAATGAACAAAACGCTTCGGATTTTGTCTCATTAGTTTGAAAGATCCCAAATATACAAGGGAGCAGATGTATGAAATATAGAAAACCGGGAAGTATTGATAGAGAAGTGAGTGTAATTGGTCTTGGAACCTGGCAGTTCGGCGGAGAGTGGGGCTACGATTTTTCCCAATATGAAGTTGATGCTATTGTTGATACTGCCCGGGAAACCGGAATTAATTTAGTAGATACCGCTGAATGCTACGGAGATCATCTCTCTGAGAAATTTCTGGGAAACTCTTTAAAGAAGGATCGTGAAAGCTGGTTTTTAGGAACTAAATTTGGTCACCATTTCCATGGAGCCTTTGACCGGACTCCTGATTTTACCGGCTTGGGATTGATTAAGCAGGTAGAGGATTCGCTAAAATCCCTACAGACTGATTATATTGATCTTCTTCAGTTTCATTCAGGGGATGATGATGATTTCAAGACTCCCGGTTTGTGGGATGCAGCAGCTGATTTGGTAAAACAGGGAAAGGTGAAGCATCTGGGTATTTCAGTAAAAAATTCCGGAAGTATGGAGCAGATTAACAGTGCCTCAGCGATAGGAGCTGAGGTTATTCAAATCGTCTACAATCGATTGGATCAAAATCCTGAAAAAGAGGCACTGCCGGCTTGTCTGGCACAAAATCTCGGAGTATTGGCTCGAGTCCCGCTTGCTAGCGGTTTCCTAAGTGGAAAATATAAACCGGGAGCAACCTTTGCCGAGGGCGATGTCAGATCCAGACATAAAACCGAAGAGGTTAACAGACGTCTGGCTGAAGTACATCGGATTTTAGCGGAAGAGGTTCCCTCGGGAGTTGATATGGCTGTTTGGGCACTGGCTTGGTGTTTGAGACATCCAGCAGTAACATCGGTGATACCGGGGTGTAAAAATCCGGATCAGTTACGGAAGAATGCTTCAGCTGCTGAACTACTTTAGCAGCGAGAAATAGGCTTCAAGTACTGAATCACTGTTTCCTGAAAGTACCTGTTTTGTCAGTATTTTCCCCAGCTGAACTCCTTCCTGATCGAAGGAGTTCACGTTCCAGCAGAATCCCTGCAGCATAACTTTATTCTCAAAGTGAGCAAGGAGTGCACCAAGTGCTTCCGGAGTTAATTTTTTTCCATGCAGCAAGCTGGAGGGACGTCCTCCGGGGAACTGTTTATTGGGATTGTCATCATCTTTACCCCTGGCAAACGCAACGATTTGTGCAGCAAGATTTGCATTCAGCTTCTCCTGGCTGGTGCTGCCGTCTACGACTAGGTCCTCTCCAAACTGGGATTCACTGAATCCTACAAACTGGAGTGGAATGATATCAGTGCCTTGGTGCAGGAGTTGATAGAAAGAGTGCTGTCCGTTTGTTCCCGGTTCTCCAAAGATAACCGGACCTGTTTGATAATCCAGAGATTCGCCAACTCTGTTTACCCGTTTTCCATTACTCTCCATATCGAGCTGCTGAAGGTGTGCGGCAAATCTGCTCAACGCCTGCGAATAGGGGAGTATTGCGGTTGTCGGTATATGCAGTATGTTTCTCAGGTAGACACCAATAAGGGCATCCATTAGTGCCGGGTTTTTGCTAATATCAGGATTCAGTGCCATTCGGTCTGCCTCATGTGCGCCCTCCAGTACTTTCTGAAAAGTCGTAAAACCATATGCCAGGCTAAGGACCAATCCGCCGACCGCACTGGTAGAGGAGTATCTTCCCCCAATGTAGTCATCAATAAAAAAGCTTGCAAGGAAATCATCTGATGCTGCCAACGGGCTTGTTTTGCTGGTGACTGCGACCATGTGCATTGCAGGCTGTATACCGGGAATTCCTGATTCTGCCATTTTACGCAGTGCCAGTTTCTGGTTGGTAAGGGTTTCCTGTGTGGTTCCACTTTTAGATACAAGGATAAAGAGTGTCTCTTCAAAATCAATTCTTTTACATACAGCGGCTGCATCATCCGGATCAACATTTGAGATAAATTCAGCTGTCATATTTCGGGTGTTTCCCGCAAGGGCAAGATATAACGCTCTCGGTCCCAGATCGGACCCGCCGATACCGATTTGTACAACTGTGGTGAATCGTTTGCCGGTAGAACCTTTTATGATTCCGTTATGCACCTTCTCACTGAAGCCTTTCATTGCTTCGAGCTGTTCAAGATAGAAATCCCGCTTGTCTTCTTTATCGAGAACTACTTTAGTTCCCGGATTCCCGCGGGTAAGATGATGCAGAACCGCCCGGGATTCACCGGTGTTCATGGTAGTACCGTTAAGTATTTCCTGATATTTTTCTAAAAGCTGCTGTTCATCAGCCAGTTTCTGAAGTTTGGTAATAATTGTTTCACTAACCGGCATTGCCGCATAATTATAACTTAATCCGCCTCCTGCGGGTATTGTGCAGGAGGTTATGCGTTCAGTAGTAAGTGTCTCAGCTAAATTGATAGGTGAAGTTTTAGATAATTCAGCAAAAGCTGCTGTTTTTGTGAGGTTGTTATATTGTATGTCCATGATATTCTCCTGCAGTATGATTCAGGCTTCAACTTCAGGTATACGTTTTCTGAAGCTGGTGATTAGATCCTCTTTCGTCATGTCTTCGCGGAGTATTACAAAAATTGTATCATCACCGGCAACTGATCCCAGTATTTCAGGTATTGATAATACATCAAGTGCCAGGGCTACACTGTCTGCATGTCCCTGTCTCGTTTTAATTACGCCAATATTACCGCTGAACTCAATGGAAAGAACTCCTCTCCGAACATCCTGAATATAGCTTTTTTCCGATTCAGAGATCAAGTCGTTATCCGGGAGTGCATAGTAATATCCAGACCATCCGTCTGATATTTTGCCAACTTTCAACATCTTTAAGTCACGGGATAAGGTCGCCTGTGTTACATGGAACCCCTCTTTCACCAAAAGCTCCAGAAGCATCTCCTGGCTATCAATATGGTGAATCTGTATAAGTTCCTTGATTTTATTTAAACGGTTCTGGCGTTCCTTCATGCAAAGCTCCTGATCCATATGGACATGGATTTGAATAATTATACAAACAGCTGAATCTTTCTTCTCGTAGCAAGTATTTCTCTGCAATAAGGTCAGCTCTAAAAATAAGCAATAAATATTAATGGTATAGATAATTAACAGCAAAACATTTAATTGGGTGCATTGCTGAAGTACTAAGTTTTTCTATTAGTTTATCCATACGATTCTGTATAAACATACAATAGGTATGGGAGAAATTCAAGCAAAACTTCTCAACTGTTAATAATCTCCTGTATTTTGTCCCCCTTTTACCATATCTGTATCTTGTGTATAGTTATTTGGTATGAAAAAGTTGGATGTAATAAACCCTTTCCACAATGCCCCCGTCTGGTATACCGAGACTCTGGATACCACTATGCGGGCAGCCCGGGAGCTTTTTACCACAGAAGGTCAGTCAGGGATTGTTGTGTCAGCGGGTTTTCAGACGGCAGGAAGAGGGCGTATCCAAAACCGCAGGTGGAATTCCAACCCGGATGATAATCTACTGATGACACTAGCACTTGATAGAAAAGATTTTTCAAGGCAGCTTCAACTGTTACCGCTACTTACCGGATTAGGTGTCGCAGAATTTCTTGAATCACTCTTTTCATTACAGCCTGAAATAAAATGGCCCAATGATCTCTTAATTAATGGCAGGAAAATATGCGGAATTCTCTGCGAAGCCACCGTTGATTGCCTACTCATTGGAATCGGGTTAAATCTTTGGCAGCAGAAATTTCCTCCCTTCCTAGCAAAAGTTCCTTTTCCTCCTACTTCGATAATTTTAGAATCTCCATTGGCTGTAAAAATGGATCGGGAAAAGGTAATTCAGAAATTACTCACAGCACTGTATATATCTTTTAGGTTAGTGGATTGGCAGGATCGCCTGCAAAGTAAGCTGTATGGCATGAACAAGGTGGTAAATTTTGCAGCGGGAGAAGCTGATAGCGATGAAACAGGAGCTGCGGGTAACATAATGTCCGGGGTAATTCAGGGAGTTTCAAATGATGGCGGATTAATAATTGATTCATCCACTTGGTATGCCGGAGAGATAAGCAGCGTGAAGTTTCAATAAGTGAGAAGAAAGATGAATGAAAGTAAATGGAATTACAGGAAGTGTTGGATTAGTCAATCTAGTGTTTTGAAATTGCCTTAAATAACTACAAAACAGAGACAAAACGAATTATTTATATTATACTATGTGTACACATACTGCACATATATATTGAGGTGAAAATATGAATATTACCCTGTCGGCGAGTGAAAAACTGATTGAAAAAAGCCGCGAATATGCCCGGCGCCATAATACATCACTTAACAATCTTATAAGAGAGTATTTGAAAAAGCTTTCTGATTCTTCTTTGGACAATAATATAACAGCTGGTGAATCTTTTGCTGCAATGACACGAACATATGCAGGTGAATCCAGTCCTGATTATCATTTTGATAGGGAAGATTTGTACGATAGGAAAAAAACTAATGAGTAAAACCTTCATTGATACCAATATCGTGGTATATGCTAATGATAAACGTGATCCGGTAAAACAGAAAACGGCGGTTAATCTTATTGCCACTCTTATGGATTCAGGGGGAGGTGTTATATCTACCCAGGTTCTTCAGGAGTATGCGGTTACTGCTCTGCAGAAGCTGCATCAGCGGCCTGACGCGGCCATTCGTACTATTGCCATTCTTGAACAGCTCGAAGTAATACAACAAAACCCTGAAATGATCAGAAAAGCGGTTGAATTGAAAACTCTGTACCAGATCAGTTTTTGGGATGCCTGCATCGTTAGTAATGCTGCAGCTGCCGGATGTAGTACCATTATTTCAGAAAATTTGAATACGGGTCAGTTTTATTCGGGAGTTGCAGTAATCAATCCATTTATCTGATACAGTCTTAGAAAAGAAATAGTTGATGTCCTCTGTGCATCAATGAATACAAGGAGAAATAGTATGGCAGAAATTATACGACAGGAAGCGTTGGAGTTGTTGCATAAACATGTGAAAAAAGAGGCGCTTTTACGTCATGCTTTTAGTGTAGAGGCTGTTATGCGCTATTTTGCCAAACAGTTTGGTGAAGATGAGGAAGAGTGGGGTGTAATTGGTTTATGTCATGATATTGATTATGAGAAGCATCCTGAAGAGCATCTTGGTTTTGCGGGTGAAATGCTTCGTGAGGCCGGATGGCCCGAAACCTATATCAGAGCTGTACTGAGCCATGGATGGGGTATCTGCTCAGATGTAGAGCCAGTAACAAGGCTGGAAAAAACACTTTTTACCATTGATGAATTAACCGGGCTAATTACCGCATCAGCCTTGGTTCGTCCTTCAAAAAGTGTTCTTGATATGAAGGTGAAATCAGTTAAGAAGAAGTGGAATGTGAAGGCTTTTTCTGCCGGTGTAGACCGGGATGTCATAACCCGGGGTGCTGAAATGCTGGGAATGGAACTACCTCAGGTAATTGAGTGGTCTATTATGGGGATGCGTAGTGCTGCAGAGGCAATTGGGTTGAAGGGAAGTGTTGAGTAGTTGGAAATGATCCAAGTAGTTTTCTGTGAGAGGAAATTATTAAATAATATCTAGTGCAATTTCCATCATAGTACTAAACGATCGCTCCCGTTCTGCCGGAGTCGTTTCCTGAGAATTAACAAAAGAATCAGATACTGTCAGAAGGGTAAGCGCTTGAATACCATATCTTGCAGCAATGGTATACAGAGCCGCACTCTCCATCTCAACAGCCAGAACCCCATATTTGGCCCAGAGCTTCCACGAGAGATCCTCTCCCTCTACTCCGTAAAAGAGATCAGTAGCCAGAATAGTGCCGACATGCGGTTCAATTCCCTTTCCGACCGCTGAAACATAGGCTTTTTTTATCAGCTGAAAATCGGCAGTGGGGGCATAGGTGGCACCCTGAAATCTACGATCATTTATTGAGGAATCGGTACAGGCACTCATGGCAATAACGATATCATATACATTCATGTTTTCCTGAAAT
>CAZMOX010000053.1:0-3124 GCA_964567895.1 uncultured Spirochaetales bacterium
GAGTTTCCTTCGAGTAATATGATGGAGTTTCTTTCGAGTAATATGATGGAGTTTCTTTCGAGTAATATGATGGAGTTTCTTTCGAGTAATATGATGGAGTTTCCTTCGAGTAATATGATGGAGTTTCTTTCGAGTAATATGATGGAGTTTCCTCAAGAAACTCCTGAGTTGAAGGTTACGAAGTAACCTTCAACAATTGACCATTCATTTATTTGAACCTATATTATTAATAAGCGTTCTTTTGTTAAGAAGTGTCTTTCGAACAATATTTAACTAAACACGGAGTAATTCATGTCAGATATCCTTATTCATAACGGGACAATCCTAACCGGATATACAAAACTTGAAAAAAGTTGCCTGCTAATATCAAATGGAGAAATTGCTGATGTCTTCGGTGAAAAAAGATTTCGCCAGAGGAAATTCTCTCCTCAGACAAGAATTTTTGATGCCAATGGAGCTTATATAACCCCGGGGTTGATAGATACTCATATACATGGATTCGGGGGATTCGGTGCCGATGATCTCTCTTCAGACTCAATTCTTGGTATGTCACAGGCACTTGCTGACTATGGAGTTACCGGTTTCTGCCCTACCGTATACACAGATGAAACAGCTATTATGATTGCTGCAACTGAAGCTTGCGTTGAGGCAATCGGCCGTGAAAAAGGTGCGAAAATTCTTGGAATAAACCTTGAAGGACCGTTTGTTTCCCCTAAAAGAATAGGTGCTCAGAAAACCAGCGCTGCTAAAAAAGTAGATATAAAGTTGATGGAAAAACTTATCAAAGCCGGGAAAGGGCACGTAATTTGCATGACTGTTGCTCCGGAACTTAAAAACATGCGTGATATAGCTTTATATGCGGTAAAAAATGGTATTACACTACTGGCCGGACATACTGATGCAACATATGAGAATATGGTGGAAGGAATGCAGGTAGGAATACTTCACTCAACTCACTTCTACAACGCCATGAGCAATCTTCATCATAGGAACCCCGGAGCAGTGGGTGCTATTATGATTCACCCGGAAATGGCTTGTGAAATAATTGCAGATGGACAGCATGTACACCCGGATCTTGTAAAACTGCTGCTCAGAGATAAACCGGTGAGTAAAGTTGTTCTTGTTACCGATGCACTAAAACCGACAATGCAGAAATCCGGGCAATATACTGCAAACAAAGAAGAAGTATACCTTCAGGATGGTCTCTTCTATAAGAAGTCCGATAATGTCATAGCCGGATCAACCCTCACCCTGCTGAACGGGATAAAAAACCTGGTTAATTGGGGTATACATATTGAAAATGCTGTTCAGATGGCCAGCAGTAATCCGGCACGTATTTATCATTTTCATAATCGTGGGGCCCTGGTACCGGGATCTGTTGCGGATATCACAATTTTTAACCATAAATTCGAACCAAAATCTACCATTATCGGCGGAGAACTTATACGAAACAGTCTCAAAGAGGAAACTCACTCATAAAAAATCAGAACAATATATTTTTAGTATAATTACAAGGGGTGCTTGATATGTCAGATGCAATTAAAGGCTTACAACCGCAGGCAGTATGGGAATATTTCGAGGAGTTGTCACAAATTCCAAGAGAATCAGGAAACGAAAAAGAGTTTCGAAAATATCTTATTAATTTTGCTGAGCAGAAAACCCTCTCCTGGGCAGAAGACAGCATTGGTAATGTAGTTATTAAAAAACCCGCTTCTGCTGGTAATGAAACAATATTACCAACAATTCTTCAAAGCCATATGGATATGGTGTGTGTTAAAACCGCCGAATCTCAGCATAATTTCACCATTGACCCTATTAAGTTTGTGAGAAAGGGCGCGTGGATGTATGCCGACAACACAACTCTTGGGGCAGACAACGGTATAGCAATAGCAATGACTTTAGCACTTTTTGCAGACTCAGATGCAGTGCATGGACCACTTGAAGCACTATTTACTATATCGGAAGAAACAGGACTGGATGGAGCCCTTAATCTTGATATTTCTCTGCTGGATTCCAGGCGTCTGATTAATATTGATTCTGAAGAAGAGGGTGAATTTATTATTGGATGTGCCGGAGGAAGTGAGATTGTCGGGACTTTACAAGCCGATTGTCAGGAGGTTCCCAAAAACAGCGAAAGTTGGGAGGTCTCACTTTCTGGATTTCTTGGCGGTCATTCAGGATCTGAAATCCATACCGGCAGAGGTAATGCAATTAAATATGGTGTTCGGTTCCTCCGTGACCTGATAACCGTTCCTGGAATGAGCTTAATGATATCGGAAATATCAGGCGGAACAAAAAGAAACGTAATCCCAAGCACTTTTTCCTGCACCTTTACCACCAGTTCCGGAAACTCAGCAGTGATAAAAACTGCTGTTAAAAAACTGCAGGATGCCCTGACCTCTGAGTTAGCAAAACGTGACCCAGGAGCTGCCATCAAATTAGTAAAAGCAGAGAATCCACAAACCGCAGTATCACCGGAACAATCAGCGGCTGTTATTAACACCATCTATATCACCCCTCATGGACCTGAATCATGGAGTGCCGATATTGAAGGATTGGTTGAAACATCAAACAATTTAGCAGCAGTTGTTCTTAATAAGGGTCAGTTTTTCTTTGACACCAGCCAGCGCTCATCGATAATGAGTGCCCGGGATGAGTTGGCAGAAAGAAACTGGGCAGCACTGGAAACGTGCGGTGCAAAAATTGAAAAAATCAACACTTATCCATCATGGACACCGGATACCAGTTCTCCATTTGCGGAGATCTGTGCCAACTCTTATCAGGAATTAACTGGTGAAAAACCTATAGTAACAGCAATCCATGCCGGCCTTGAGTGCGGGATTATTAACAGTAAAGCGGAAGGTATGGACTCTATCTCTTTTGGTCCGAACATTCGCGGAGCCCATTCAGTTGAGGAGCGTCTGCATATTGGATCAACAGAACGAATTTATACCTTTCTGAAGAAACTAGTGGCAGATCTCTGCTGAACGGTAATACCGTTCAGCTTGGGAGTTTCGCTTATGCAAAACTCCGTGCTTATTGTCTTACCTAAAGATTGAACAGTATTTCATACCGTTCAGCTTGGGAGTTTCGCTTATGCAAAACTCCGTGCTTATTGTCTTAC
>CAZMOX010000053.1:3224-15886 GCA_964567895.1 uncultured Spirochaetales bacterium
ATACCGTTCAGCTTGGGAGTTTCGCTTATGCAAAACTCCGTGCTTATTGTCTTACCTAAAGATTGAACAGTATTTCATACCGTTCAGCGGTGTTTCAACCAAAGGTTGTCTTTTCGAAAATGAACCATCAAGCTGCTCCACTTCTCCCGCTCGTTTGAGAATAAAGTATTATGTCTACCGGACAAAAACCTCTTTAACTTTAGAGAAAAAATATCCGGTAGGTGATATCAACCTGAATTCTTATACAGTAAAGAAGAGATACAATCTATTTCTTCACTTTCCAGATAGAATAGATTGAAAGCAGTACAATAAGGTGCAGGATTGTGGTTTGCCCCCAGAACAGCCAGTCAAATCTGTTGGCACCAAAGTTCGGTGCTAAAATATCCAGAAGAACAATGAGAAGAATCCATAATATCATCGAGATCAACTGCGCCAGGTTTACCAGCTTCTTATCAACCTTTGCAAATACGGTAGCAATGAGAACTATTCCACAGGCAAGTTCAACAATCGCAATAAAGATATCAAGAAATTCAGAATCTCCACCAAAAGCCTGTGATACCGATCTGCCAAGTTCTGTAAACCCTGAATTATAATCTGTTATCCCTGCAATACCCATAAGCAGGAAAAGTACCCCAACTGCAATCTGAAGAATAAAACCTGTCTGTAAACTCAATTTTGCTGTTGCTTTTTTTGCTGCCATAAAAACTCCTTACTCTCTAAAAATATAATGTATCTAAAAAACTGCTTTCACAATTTTCGCAATATTATCTGCACGCCCAAGTGTATAGTAGTGTACCCCTGGAACTCCATAAGCAATAAGTTCTTTCGATTGCTGAATTGCAAACTCTACACCCACTTCTCTCACCTCTGCATTCGTTTTACAATCAGCTACTGCGGCATAAAGCTCTTGAGGTAAATCGATACTAAAAGTCTGAGGAATCATATTGATATCTGTTAACGATGATAAAGGTTTAATCCCCGGAATAATCGGGATAGTAATTCCTTCAGCTCTGCATCTCTCCACAAAATCAAAAAATTTTGCGTTCATAAAAAACATCTGAGTTACAATGTAATCAGCACCGGCCGCTACCTTTTGTTTCAGCATTGCAATGTCATGATCCATGTTCGGAGCCTCAGCATGCTTCTCCGGGTACCCGGCAACACCCACGCAAAAGTTTGTCTTCTTTTGGTTTTTTAGTCCCGAATCAAGATATTCTCCATTATTCATGGTTAATATTTGCTGTACAAGCTCATTTGTGTACTTGTGCCCGTATCGTGTGGGAACAAATCTCCGCTCTCCTCTGGGGGGATCTCCACGTAAAGCAAACACATTATCTATATCCAGAAAATTCAATTCAATAAGTTCATTCTCAATCTCTTCAGCCGTCAAGCCTCCGCAAAGAAGATGGGGAACAACTTCAATATTGTATTTGTATTTCACTGCAGCAGAGAGCGCAACAGTTCCCGGTCTCTTCTGGAGAACCCTTCTTTCTGCCAACCCATCAGCCCGCTCTATATAGACAACTTCCTGCTGGTGTGAGGTGAAATTTATATAAGCCGGTTCATACTCTTTCAGCAGCTCTATTGCACTGGATATTTTATCCATCTGGTGGCCTTTTAAAGGCGGAAGCATTTCAAAAGTAAAGAGTGGCTTTTTCGCAGATGCTAATATTTCTGTAACTTTCATAGGTATCCTTTTCAGATTTTTATATTGCCTTTTTTCAAGTTCACTAAAGGAGCGGGGCAAGCCAGTGCCGAGCTTCATCCTCAGTCCATCCCTTTCTTTCAGCATAATCTTTCAGCTGATCCTGATCAACTTTTCCAACAGAAAAATATGCTGCATTTGCATCATTAAACAGATAACCGCAAACAGACGCAGCTGGATTCATTGCGAAAGTCTCTGTCAGGGAAATCCCGGTTTTTTCTGTTCCGCCTAACAGCTTTAAAATCAAATCCTTTTCCGTATGATCCGGAGCTGAAGGATAACCTACAGCCGGACGAATCCCGTGATATTGTTCTTTTGACAGAGTATCGATATCAATCTGGTTCTCCTGTGCTGCTTTTTGTTCATAACCCCAAATATCTTTACGAATCTTCAAATGAACCATTTCGGCAAGTGCTTCAGCCAATCTGTCGGCAAGCACCTTCAGCAGCAATGCACGATACATATCTCCTTCCACATGGTACGTATCGGTTCTATTTTTTATAGCTGTTCCGGCCGTTGCTGTAAAAACACCCATAAAATCCTGTGGGTTCTCATTAGCGTCTTTGGGCAGTATATAATCGGAAAGCGACCGGGACAGGGCTGTGCCGGTACTCTTCTGCTGCCTGAGAAAATGAAGTGTCGTAAGCTGTTTTCCACTTTCTTCTGCACTAAAAACAGCAACATCATCTCCAACTGCTGCTGCCGGATAAATTCCCACAGCTGCACGCGGAGCAAAATCTCCCTGTTTTTTACAGAGAGCAAGTAATTCCAATGCATCACGCTTCAACTCCTCTGCCTCTTTTGATATATAAGGAACTTTCCAGGCGTGATACAACATTTTCCAGTTAATAAAGGGTAAAAGCTCTTCCAGGGAAACCTCATAAAACACGGTAAGACCATTGACCTTAGGAACAAATACTGATTTCAAATCCTTTTTATACCGTAAACTCCTCGCTTTTTGCAATGGATTCAGAACAACAGCATCTTTTTTCTGTTCTCTTAGGCGAATTTCTTCGTACTCTTTCTGTGTTTCACTGATCAAAGCCTCCCGCTGCTCTCCTCTCTTCATTAATAAAGAGGCAACTTTTACACTGGTTGAAGCATCTTTGACATACAACACCGGATTTCTGCTTTCAGGTGCAAGATTCAGGGCTGTATGCTCGAGTGATGTAGTTGCTCCGCCGACAAGAACAGGTATATAGAGTTTTCTTCTATTCAATTCAACAACAGTATGCCGCATTTCATGAAGAGAGGGCGTGATCAATCCGCTTAACCCGATAATATCAACTTTTTCTCTTTCCGCGGCATCAGCAATAACTTCAGGCTCAACCATCACCCCAAGATCTACAATTTCAAAGTTATTGCAGGATAAAATTACCGAAACAATATTTTTTCCAATATCATGAACATCCCCACGCACCGTTGCAAGAAGAATTTTTCCGGTAAATGAATTTTCACCACCCTGCTCCTTCTCTATGAAAGGCCGGAGATAGTCCACACACTGTTTCATTACCCGGGCACTTTTCACCACCTGAGGTAAAAACATCTTCCCTTCGGAAAAAAGCCTACCGACAAAGTTCATCCCGGTCATTAAGGATCCTTCAATAAGGGAGAGAGCAGGCAGACCATTTGCGAAAGCCTCCACTCTTGCCTCTTCAACATCCTTTACAAGACAATCTGTTATTCCCCGGCTTAGAGAATAGGTCAACCGCTCGCCGGCTGTCCGTTTTCTCCACTCGCCGGCTGCAGATTGTTTCTCAGATTTATCAGCAGGGTTTGCCCGGAGATTCTCAGCAATAGTAATGAGCTTTTCTGCTGATTCAGGCCTGCGGGCCAATACAACATCTTCAATCAATTCCAGTAAATCTTTAGGAATGTCATCGTACAGCATAAGCATTCCCGGATTTACAATACCCATATCCATTCCGGCATGAATAGCATGAAAAAGAAAAACTGCGTGCATCGCCTCCCTAATGG
Source organism: uncultured Spirochaetales bacterium (assembly GCA_964567895.1). GTDB lineage: Bacteria > Spirochaetota > Spirochaetia > JABMQR01 > JABMQR01 > JABMQR01. The sequence goes on from CAZMOX010000053.1 coordinate 6,907, forward strand.
GGTTACACCCACGAAAAGAGAACGACAAATTGCTAACGCCCCCGCTAATCCGGACTTCGGGAAGATTTTTCTTAATCCAACTGACCGCTTTAATAAAATCAGCAGCATAGTAATCATGCTCTGACATTCCCGTTGCTATTGCAAGAATATTGGGGTCGAATATTATATCCTGCGGAGGGAATTTTGCCGTTTCCACCAAGAGAGTATATGACCGCTCTGCAATATCAATTTTACGCTGATACGTATCGGCCTGACCTTTCTCATCAAAAAGCATTACGACAACTGCCGCTCCAAACTCACGAATTTTCCGGACTTTTTTAAGAAACTGATCCTCGCCCTCTTTCAGGCTGATAGAATTTACCACACCTTTTCCCTGAAGACATTTAAGGCCTCTCTCTACCACCTGCCACTCTGATGAATCTATCATAACCGGAACGCGGCTAATATCAGGTTCCGAGGCAGCATAATTAAGAAACGTCTCCATCGCTTCGCCAGCATCTATCATCGCATCATCCATGCAGACATCGATGATCTGTGCTCCTTGAACAACCTGGTTTCTTGCAATTGCAACTGCCTGATCGAATTTTTTTTCTCTAATAAGCCGGGCAAATTTTCTGGATCCAGCAACGTTGGTACGTTCCCCAATATTGATAAAATTCATACCTTTTGTAACGGTAAGTTCTTCCAAACCGCTTAACCGTAAAGCTGGTGGCAGGGTGGGGACAACTCTGGGCACAGCACCTTTCACTGTTTCAACAATCTTGCGGACATGTTCCGGAGTAGTACCGCAGCAACCTCCAACAATATTTACCAGACCCTCTTCGATAAACTCCTTTAGAATAGCGGCCATTACTTCCGCACTTTGGGTGTATTCACCATTTCTGTCCGGTAATCCTGCATTTGGATGCACGCTGATCAAAGTCCCTGCTACAGGAGAAAGCTTTTCAATATGAACTTTGAGTTCCGCCGCTCCAAGAGAGCAGTTAAATCCGATTGAAATAGGTTCTGCATGTTCCAGTGATACGGCAAAGGCTTCCGGCGTTTGTCCCGTAAGCAGTCTTCCGCTCGAATCACTGATTGTACCGGAAATCATTATCGGCAATACTACATTTTTTTCCTTAAACACTTCCTGGGCTGCATTCAATACGGCTTTGGCATTCAGTGTATCAAAGACCGTCTCTATCAGGAGTAGGTCCACCCCTCCATCAACAAGTCCTTCAATCTGCAGTTTATATCCCCGGGACAACTCATCAAAAGTAATGTCACGATATTCCGGACTCTCCACCCGGGGAGAAATAGAGAGCGTTTTATTTGTTGGTCCAATTGATCCTGCGACAAACCTTGGGCGGCTGTCCCGCATCTCAAATTCAACAGCAGCATCTCTTGCCAATTCTGCTGAAGCTGCATTTATATCGTAGGTTAATTCTTCTACCTGGTAATCACTTAGAGAGATAGGATTAGCAGTAAACGTATTCGTGGTAATGATATCAGCTCCGGCTTCAAGAAACCGATAGTGGATATCATATATAAGTTCCGGTTTTGTTAATGAGAGTAAATCATTACATCCTTTCAACGAGCCGTTTACGGAACCAAGCACATCTTTAAGGGATTCATCATGAAAATCCCCTTCTACAAGCCCTTCCTTCTGAATTAATGTTCCTATTGCACCATCAAGAACAAGAATTCTTTTCCCTGCTTCCCTTCTGAATTGATCAGCTTTTTTCATGTATTACATTTACCTCACACTTTCCGCAAACCGCTGCTCTATCTTTATATATAAGAAGAGCGGAGATAATATTCACACACTCCTTAAGTTCCTCAATAACTGTATCTATATCCTCACATTGTTGAATGCGATTCCCATATGCAGTAGCTAACGCATCTGCCTCAGCGGCATTTTTGCAGGCAATCGTAACTGCATCTGCTTTCCCCAGACTGATAGAGTGTCCTACTGTTCCCGAAGATGTACAGACTCCCAGCGGCATATCTTCGGGCTGGATAATAATTCCAATCTTCCCTGATAAGGGCGAATCACCGGCAAAAATTGAAAATCGTACCTGTCTGCGTGCTGAAACCCAAATATCCCCGCCGTTTTCCACAATTATTTCCTGAACAGGAAACATTTCCAGAATTCTCTTACCTATAGATTCGGAAAAGGCACCTGCCACTGCTGCCATAGGCCCGGTTCCCGCCAGATTGGCGGCTTTAATCATTTCCTGCACTATTTTTACGGCTCCCGGATCATTCTCAATGGGAACCATGTTGGTTTGGAATACGCTTTTTTTAGCTATATATCCGGTCAGCTCGCCCCTAAGGGTTTTAATGTAGGATTCTGTTGCTTCTTTCAGTTCGGATATGTTTAGTTTGCTGAAAGATTCAGTATCAATACCGACCCATATATCAGTCTCTTCAACACAGACAGTAAATGAACCAAAGCCTTTGCCGACCATACGATCCCTATAGGTTCTCGGTTCATACATATGAAAGAGGACCTACTCTTCTTCCCTCGAAATACTGAACAATTGCAGAGGGCATGCTTTAATACACAACCCGCAGACAACACACTGTTCCGGATCATATTCCAGTTCCCAACTCTCCTGATTTATTTGAAGTGCCCCGTAGAAACATACAGAGGTACAACTTCCGCAGTTAATACACCTCTCCTGATTGAACTGGAGCTCTTTTATTAACGGTGAACAGTTTACCCCAATTGAACGGGCATACGCTAATCCATCCTCAATTGCTTTCTCTTCGGCTTCAAGTTCAACAACCAGTTTACCTTCTCTTCCGTAAGAAATATCAGCATTCCAGATATTTACATCAATATTAAATTCCCGCACAAGATATGACATTAATGGTTTTTTCACTGTGTTCGGTGAGAATCTGAATACAAATCGTTTTTTCATTGTTTTCCCCGTTTTCCTATGAACGCTGCTCCAGCCCTTTTACGCTGGAGTTTTTCGGCATCATCTCAACTGGATGAGAGAGAAGAAATTCTCCGTTTTTGATCCATGTTTTCAACTCTTCGGCTATTTTTCTTGCTTTCTCAAGACTCGACATGGCTCCTGTCTTAATCTCTTTTCCCTGAACCTTGATAGTTCCCGATCTTAGGTCCTCGTAATTGACCATACCAAGAACCGGTTTATCTTCAAGTCCATAATCTACAACCGATGTCTCAATTTGGCAGTTCCTGATAGAGACTGCTCTGGCAATATCTTCATCTAAAACCGGAATAGGGATACCTATCCCGATAAAAATTGATACCCCGTATTTTTCGAAATATGCAGCCCTTATGTATTCCGTAGACATTTCTTTTGCATTTCCAATAACTGCAAGGGTTGCCGCATTGCTGGTGGGTATACCTTGTTCGTTCTTTGGTTTTTGCGTATTAAATTGAGTCCCGTACCAGGAAACAAACCCCTGGGTTCCTCCAAGAAATATTCTGGTTCCTATACCGATTGTCCGGAGCTCTGGATCATTAAGCAGCGGGCTCAATTCACCCGAAGTAGAATAGGTGGCATTCTCCATGTGGGGCATCAGACTTCCCATATAGGTATAGATAGAATGCTTCTGAGAATTTACTGCTACCGAATAGTTTTGATAGGCATTTCGCGGGTTAAAAAGATAGAATTCGTTTACCGTATCTTTGTTTATTACCGTCTGCACTTCCTTGGTAGGATAGCAGTCAGTACCTTTTGCCCTGGCCTTCAGCTTAACATCTTTACCGGCAATCAGATCCTCAATAATATGAGCCCCGCCATAGGTTTCATCAAAAGTCGATTCAGAAGATGCCCCAATGTAAGAATCAACTGCAGCCAGCCCGGCAAAAATCGGTACATCATTAAGGGAGACCTCCTCCATTCGAATTGGTGGATTGTAGTGTCCAAAATTAATAAATGCTCCGGATGAACACATCGGTCCAAACGTACCGGTAGTAACAACATCAACCTCTTCAGCTATCTCTGCCGAGGTCATTGTCTCGGCCATTCGGGAGACCTCTTCTGCCGTAAAGACAACGGCATTGCCGTTTCTGATTTTTTCGTTAATCTGATCAATTGTCTTCATTATTACCACCTGATAAATTCAAGAATAAAGAAGTATACTCACTTTTTAAGAAAACTTTAAACGATAATACACCATTTTCCTGTTTTTTTGCAACAAACAAGACGGGAATTGGTAATTTGCATGGCTCTCAAGTATAATCTCTTGATTTTATGGGATTCTTCATAAATGATACATACTATATGGCAATACTAATAGTGTTCCTCGGAAACCCCGGCATTAAATATAAAAAAACGCGTCACAATTATGGAAAAATGGTATGCAGCGGCCTTGAGAAAAGATTTCCTGTAATATCATGGAGAAAAAAATTTCATTCAGAGTTCTCAGAAATACCCGCGGATTTCGCGACGATACCCGTAGAAGGGCAATCCAAAACTCTTCTTCTCTGCCCGGGACAGTATATGAACAACAGCGGAACAGGTGTAGCTGCTTGCGCAAAATTCTTCTCCATCCCTACGGAAAAAATTATTATTGTACATGATGATCTTGAGACACCGTTTGGTTCATACGTATTCCAAAGAGGCGGTGGGCTTGCCGGACATAACGGTCTTCGATCAATTTCAGGAGCACTTGGATCAAATGATTTTTACCGATTAAAAATGGGAATTGGCCGACCTGATCGGGGGAGTGTTTCTTCCTATGTCCTTGGTCGTTTCTCCCCGCTGGAAGAGTCACAGCTGTCTGACTGTATAGAATCAGCCGTTGATTTACTGTATCAGGTTTTTTCATCTGACAACCTAAAAAACCAGCCTGCAGGACGGCATACAGTATTCACATCCTGACAGATAGTAGAATTATATGGTATATTAAATCACGTAGGGCTCTTTCAACATGAGAATAAGTAAGTAGAGGTATACCCCCATCCTCCAGGAGCATGCAATGGACAAAAAGGAATTTCCCGTATCTAAAGAGACTCGAAATAAGTTCAATCTGTCTGGGTCGTTGTTTCACTCCTCTGATATTACACAATTGTACCAACAGGCACAGCATCTCTCCTATAAAATAAACTTGCATATTGACAACCCAAAATCCCGCATCTCTCCGGGAAAGCTGCTCTCTTTGTATGTACTTAGATTGGTGAAACTGGATATTCTTGATTATTTCACAGAAGCAGCCGGAAAAAGCTTAACCAAATTACACAGCGAAACATCAGATCAAACAGCTGAATTTAGAAAAAATATGGTTACATCTTATACCGAACTCTATCAAGAGGAATCTGCTGATCGGGAACTCGTTTCTGAAGAAGATGTATTTAGTGAGATTATCCTTCTTTTAGCTGACAATCGGAATCCTGCAATTTCCAGAGGAAGCCTTCAGAATCTCAATCCCTTTAATCACATAGAGGATGATGGTGTCCTGGAACCTTTTGCAAAAAGTATTTCAAACACTCTTTCCAAAATTCCACTACCCTGGGATGCTGAACAGAATTTGGGCTCTTTTCTCGATACTCCTGTAAAACATTCATCTAAAAACATATCCGGACAGCTAAAATATATATTGGATACGTGGCAGCCATATATTTCATACAGTAAAAGATTCCTGTTTCGATCCCTTGATTTTCTGAAAGAAGAGGAACGTCCCGTATTTCCCCCGGGACCAGGTCCATCTTTTGTTACTGAATATCACTCCGATCAGCATGAATATGAAGCTTTCAGCATAGATTCAGATTGGATGCCGAATGTGGTAATGCTGGCAAAAAGCACCCTCGTCTGGCTTCATCAACTCTCCCTTACATACGGCTATGAAATTGATCGGCTGGATCAAATACCCGATCGGGAACTTGATATCATTGCAGAACGTGGTTTTACCGCTCTTTGGCTAATAGGACTATGGGAGCGAAGTTCTGCCTCAAAAAAAATTAAGCAGTCAACAGGAAACCCGGAAGCCGAGGCCTCGGCATACTCTCTAAATAGTTATGAAATTGCATCCATGCTGGGAGGAGAATCTTCTCTGAATAATCTTAGAGAACGCTGTGAATATCGGGGAATTCGTTTAGCAAGTGATATGGTTCCAAATCACACAGGAATTGATTCTGATTGGGTACTATCCAGACCGGATCTTTTCCTTCAGACTGATACTCCCCCATTCCCTGCTTATACATACAACAGTCAAGATCTGTCCAGATCTCAGGATGTTGGAATCTATCTTGAAGATCACTATTATGACCAAACAGATGCTGCCGTATCATTCAAACGAACAGATAACCGAACAGGCAATTCCGTCTATATATATCATGGCAATGACGGAACATCCATGCCGTGGAACGATACCGCTCAATTGAACTACCTGAACCCGGAAACCCGCGAAATAGTTATCCAGACCATAATCAAAGTAGCAAAGAATTTTCCTATTATCAGGTTTGATGCAGCAATGACTCTGGCAAAAAAACATATACAAAGATTGTGGTACCCAAAACCCGGAACTGGCGGGGATATTCCCGGAAGGGCAGTATTTGGCAGAGAACAATCTGATTTTGATCAGGCCATCCCGGTAGAGTTCTGGAGAGAAGTTGTTGACCGAATTGCTGCAGAGGTTCCCAACACACTCCTTCTCGCTGAAGCTTTTTGGATGATGGAAGGTTATTTTGTACGTACTCTGGGTATGCACAGAGTATATAACAGTGCTTTTATGAATATGCTAAAAATGGAAGAAAACCGCAAATACCGTGATACCATTAAAAACACCATAGCCTTCGATCCGGAAGTATTGAAACGTTTTGTAAACTTCATGAACAATCCTGATGAGGATACTGCAATTGAGCAATTTGGGGATGGTGATAAATATTTCGGAATCTGTACACTTCTTGTAACTATGCCGGGGTTACCGATGATTGGACACGGGCAGGTAGAAGGGTACAGGGAAAAATATGGAATGGAGTTTAGCCGGTCTTACTGGGATGAAATCCCAAATCAGTCGTTACTGGAATCGCACTATAAACGGATTTTTCCATTAATGAAAAAGCGTTATCTTTTTTCCGGTTCCGATAATTTTGCCCTTTACGATGTTCAAAATAAACAGGGTGTTAATGAAAGCATCTTTGCCTATACCAACAGCTCACAGGAAGAACGGGCACTGGTTCTCTACAACAACTCCTATCAATCTGCAGGAGGGCGAATTCTTGAATCTGCCCCATTCCTGAAACGTTATCCCGGAGATGAACGCCGAATTATAACAACTACCCTTGCCGAATCACTCCTTTTAACAAATGATTCTGATTATTATTGCATCCTCAAAGGATTTCATGATGGACTCTCTTATATTAGATCAGCAGCAGAAATTCACGAACAAGGATTACAATTGATTCTTGGAGGTTATGAGACACAGATATTTATCGATATATATGAATTACATGATACAGATGGAATATATTGTCGTCTTTGTGAACACCTTGACGGCAGGGGGGTTCAGGATATTGAGCTTGAAGCTAAACGTATTCGACTTCACGCCATCCATACTGCAGCCGAGCCTCTTTTATCAGAGTATACCATTTCTCTTATAACATCAGTTTTAGCATGCTCAAAAGATGCTGCGAAATTGTTAAAGAGTATCCTGTTACAAACAACTCAACAGGTAAGTAAAGCCTGGATTGATACTCACTTTCCTGAGAATTCATCTCTCTATAACAGCGTATATAAGCCAGACCCGGAATTTGCTGAAAAAACAGTTTCCCGGCTTCTTTCTCTTGCTGAATCAATTAGCCATCTTGATTCCTCTACGGGTAGATATATCAGCAACTCGTTATCACTTATGCCTGAAATCTCTACGGTACTTGCCGGATGGCTCCTCTGCCTCCCCCTTCAGATCAGAGATATTTCTCATGAAAATCGGAGTTTTTCTTCAGAACTCCTACTACACGAGCTGCTGCATGATCGTTTGTATGAATGCGGAATTACATCCCGAGAAATTCCAAGAGTTTCTTCCGCAGTAGATCTGCTTATTGAAAACAGTGGCTGGTTTGAGAAGATGGCTGCAGCCGGACGTAACAAACGGGATCAGCTTGCCTGGTTTCTGACAATTCACCCCTATCGATCTTTTATTAAAGCAAACTGGCATGAAGGTGTTGAATGGTATCATAAAGAATCTTTTCAGGAATCGTTATTCTGGCTTCTGTTTAGTGAGGTGCTGATGCAGCCAAATCATATATTCGACAGAGATCAGAAACTGTATTCTACGATAATTGACTGGCTCAAAAAAGAATCCGGTGCAGCGTATCGTGTTTCAGGGCTGATACTAGAGTAACCCACTGATAATATCCTGTTCAGCTACGAGCTTGCGTAATAGGTTGGAGAGTGAATGTACATTGCTAGCGTCCTGACCGTTCAATCTCTTTATAAAAATTCTCATGTACACCTAAAGCTACTAATATTCTAGTTTTAGAATCCCATTGATAAGCTAATAAATTCTCTTGTTTTACCATTTTAAACTTATATACCCAGACATCTGAAAGATTACCTTTTTTTTGGGTGCCAATTTCCGGATTTTTAATTATTTCTTTGATAGCTTTATCCAAGTCTTTTATTTGGTCTTTATATAATTTTTTCTTTCTTTTTACAAACATAGGAGTTTGTAAAACTTCGATTTCTTTCTTAACTGAACTCATAAGGTGTCAATTCCCCATTCCGAGCCTCTTCACGACCAATTAAGATTTCCTGGAGAACACTAAAGGATAAATCTGGATTATCTTCTAATATCCCCCCCATCTCAGCCCAATATTCAATTTGCCTGGCAACTGAACGGTGCATTGCACGAGAACGACTTTTCGCTTTATTTGCTAAAGGTGTGGAAATTCTTACAGCTATTGACATTTTAAACTCCTCAACTATTAGTAACAATATACATCAAAGTGTGGCTATATGCAACAATACTTCTAACGTTCCTGAGACTCATATCTACCATGATCAAGCTCTTGTGTCGATTA
>CAZMOX010000054.1:0-15758 GCA_964567895.1 uncultured Spirochaetales bacterium
ATGCATGCTGCCCCTGCTTGTAATGGCAATAGCACGCATGATCAGATCCAGGAAATACTCTCTTTAGGATTTGCAAAATATTTACGAATACTAAAGGTGCACCCAAAGGTACAATCCTAAGAAATCTGATAGGTGACAGGATTGTGTGCTTTTGCATTAGTAAAGTGAATACTTCTGCATGATTGATTCTCATTGTGTTAATTAGTTGTCTTGTCTGTCGGTAGAAACCGGCTACTGTTTCTGCTTTGAACTGTAAAAATTGTAAGCAACCGGGATAATGAATAAAAAGTTCTGTAAAACTAGAGGGATTACCAAGCACACGAAGGGAGTGTTCAAGCTTTTTTGGGGTAAGAGAATGAAACCATTGCCATAAACTGTTCATATCCCTTTTGATTATATTCCAGTCGAAACCTAATTCTAAAGCTTTTTGCTCGCAGTGGGAACAGAAGCACGTAAAATGATCTTCAAGGTGGTAGGCGCCGTATTCAGCCCAATCTATAAATAATCCGTCAATTTTTGGATAATGCTTAATTGTATCCTCTATTAATGCTAAGCCATAAGCTACAGCATTTGGATTGTTCATGCAAGCAGTTAAAGCTACCTGAGGTGGTTTTGGAACAGAATTATCAATATATTTAGGTTGATCTTCAACACGAATATCAGGTGGCAAGAAAGGATGAATCATAAGATGAACTGCCATGCCACGCTTTTTTGCTTCAGCAATCATTGCATTAACAATTTCAGGATCCACTTCAGGTGGTTTCTTTTTTGAGATGGGTTTATAAAAACTATTCTTAAATATACTTAAATCAGGATCGTGTGCTGGAAAGTATTCCAATTGAATTTCCTGCTTACCCCAGATTGGCCGGCTTAATAAACGTTTATATCCGTCAATATGCAAATCTGGTTTTCGTTGCCCCTTGCCCTCATCTGCAGGATAAGCTACAAGTGGTGTAGTGCAAATCGCATTTGCACCAAGAGCTTCGATATTGTCAAAAACCTGTTTGATACCCTCGTATTGTGCATACATAGGATAAACAAAAATACCCAAAAATTTATTTTCTTTCATTTTTATTTCCCCTCAATTTGTTGTCCTCCAGGAAAACCATAAATCATTTATTTGACTTTTTAACTGTCTATCTTCAATTAATGAAAGTGCCTATCGATCATTTTTTTTAAATAGCAAATTATACTACTTATTCCTACAAGTAATAAATACCATGCAATCCGAACTATACGTCTCTCAATATTAATCTAAGTGCTTTTCCCTGTGCCATATACCCAACCAGTTTTATCATAATAGCAGATGTGCTTCTGTGTAAGAACTGGTTATTATCTAAATATATCCTTAAATTCTTCCCTGCATGTTATCAGCTGGTCTGTCCAGCACTATAGTACATTACTAATTTTTTCTTGTCAAATTCTTTTTCATTTTTTGATGTGCTCCGCGCGCAGTAAAATGAAATGCACGCCCAAAAAGGAGCAGTACACAAATAGTAATAAAAATCTTTCCAACGGGCAGGACTGTAGAGTGGCTGGTGGGCACAGGAAGTGGTGGCTACACAAAGAAGCTGTGCTGGTGTACAATCGGCCAACAAATAAACAAAATGGGTTGTGTTAGCAGCACCGGGAGAGAAGAATGGATAAAAGTAAATTAGGTATTAATAATGATTATAAAGAGATGATTGTAAAAGGCGGCCGCGAAATGATCTCAAGCGGCAGTAAAGGTATGTTTTGTAGTGGAAAAGGCTGCCCGGATATATCTTCTGGCAAAAAGTGTAGGAACACCGCAGCTGATCTCGCCGGAAGATATTGCAGCAATGCGGGATTTTGCTAAAAATCATTATGGGCAATGATCTAATTTTTAATAAAAAATTAGCTTTTGAAGTTTTCAATTTAATAATAATTTAATCGTAAACTTTTAATCAATTGGAGATTATGTGATTGATAAACAGTATGAAAAGTAATAACAGGGCATCATATCCGGATAAAGTGTTTTCGTTTTGCCCGGCCTGCGGTGCGCAGGGTTTTTCTGTTCAGAATGGTTTTATACCGGGAGTTGATGGTCATAATCGGTTTCTCTGTGCACACTGCGGATTTAAGTTTTATATAAACTCATCTATCGGTGTTGCGGCCATTATTATTAAGAATGATGATGAACTCTTAATGGTCCGGAGGATGAAAGAGCCCCGAAGAGGCACACTGGATCTACCCGGCGGTTTTGCTGCACCTAGTGAGAAAGCAGAGGATGCGGTTAGACGTGAGGTATTAGAAGAGGTGAATCTCGTTCTTTCAAAATGTATACCGTGGGAAACCTCGTACAGTAATGAGTATGAGTATGGGGGAATCACCTATTTTACCAATGATATTATCTATACCTGTGATGTTGCGGATTGGGAGGCGCTTGCCATAAATGAACCCAATGAGGCAGTACCGATCTTAATAAAGCTTGATGAGATTGATGTTGATGTGATTGGATTTGACTCCATCCGTAAAGCAGTAGTAGATTTATTACAAAGAAAAAGAAAATAATAATAGGAGGAGTTATATATGGCAAAGCAGTGGGTATGTCCAAAGTGTGAAAATACCGGTTATGAGACTGATAAATTTGCGGCAACCGGCGGAGGTCTTTCAAAGCTGTTCGATGTACAGAATAAACGATTTAATACGGTAAGCTGCACCAACTGCGGCTATACAGAAATCTACAAAACATCTACCAGTGGTATAGAAAATATTTTTGATCTCTTTATGAGTTAGATCATAAGGAGCCTTGTATGACCTATGCTGAATTCTGCAGAATAGCACGATTGTGTCAAAATTCGCATAAATGTATCGTTGTGGAAACTACATAAAACTCCTTACAATAAGATAAACGACTTCAGGTACCCATACTATTTGGTATCATTTGTTCCTATGGTTGAACAACTTGGTGGACAACTGATTAGTGATGATGGCAAAACAGCTATTGTTAATGACGCAGCCTGGATTAAATTTCTTGATTATATGAGAGAGTGGGGACCCAACGGAAGAAACCTGGGATCACCTACCTATAAGAATGCAAGAAAACCATTCCGCTCTATATTGTGAAATTTACTACTGAGATGCATACGGATGAGGGTGCGATGATGGCCGTTGCTGCTATTGCCAGTATCCCGATGTTTATATTATTCTTTGCATTATCAAACTATTTTCTCGGTGGAGCTTCAGTCTATTCATCACGTAAGGGGTAATTCATGATTCACTCTCTGCACCACAAACTCTACATCTTTGATATGGGGAATGTGATTATTACTAATGTTTATGTTCATTCGGCAATAAGCAGAAAACTGGGTATTTCTCTTGAAGCTTTTAATATGTTTTATGCAGAACCTGCGGATAGAATGATGATAGGCAATCTGTCTCCAGAGAATTTCTGGGTTGAGTACACACATTTTTCCGGTATCCCAGTAAAAGAGGATTTACTCAGGACTTGTTTTAATCCTGTTGAGAATAGCGGTATGACTGATCTGCTATCAACTCTTCGTTCCCGTGGTGCCCGTGTGGTATGCGGAACAAATACTTATGAAAGCCACTACTCATATATGGAAAAAAGCGGAGTGTTTGATCATTTTGATGCAATCTATGCTTCACATATTATGGGGATTGCAAAACCGGATGTGGAGTTTTATAAGCATATTCTCAAATCCGAGAACATACGGCCTGAAGATGCTTTCTTTACCGATGATCTGGAAGTGAATATAATTGCGGCTAAATCAATTGGGATGCATGCAGTACTGTTTGAGACGAGAGATTCTATTACTTCCGAGATGCTTTGATCAAATACTTAAAAAATATTTTATACCTCTATTTGCAATTAAACACTGTGATAATGCTAAGAATAATACTACCGTTTTCTGTTTAATTTCCTATCATTAAAATATTAAAAAACTTCTTGCATTGATATTTGGTAACGTGTATAATGCCAATTAAATAAATTCGCTGTTATTAATAAAACAACTGGGTGTATTTTTTAAGCGTTTTTTTTTAAAATACTTTTACGGTTGGGACTTTGTTAATGACTGAAAGTGGCAATAGAGCAAAAGCCTTTATTTACATATTTATTATTCTTATCTCGATATGGGTTGCCCTGACTTCTACTTTTGGATTAGAGGAACTAATCGTTGGCATTCTCGTTAGCCTTACTCTTTCCTTCGCATTAATTAAAAATTATAAAAAAATAGGTTTGCCTGGTATAACTATAAAGAAAATATGGTTTTTTATTGTTTATATATTTGTTCTCGCTAAAGAAGTAGTAGTAGCGAATTTTGATGTAGCTTATAGAGTAATCCACCCCAAAATGCCTATAAACCCTGGAATTGTAATTATTAAAACTGAATTAAAGCAGGATTTAGCCAAAATGATATTGGCAAATTCAATTACCTTAACTCCCGGAACATTTACATTGGATGTGAGCGATGATACGCTATTGATTCATTGGATAAATGTAAAAACAGATAAGGTGGAGGAAGCCACAAAGATTATTGGGGAAAAGTTTGAAAGGTATTTAAAGGTAATATTCGAATGAGAGAGATAATATTTTTAATAGTTGCAGGCGTAGGTGCTATTCTCTGTATTGTACGTATGGTGAAAGGGCCTACATCAGCAGATAGGGCAATAGCGGTTGATACCGTAACCACGATTATTGTTGCTGTCCTTGTATTATTAGCTTTTATCTTTAAGAGATATGTTTATCTCGATGTTTCTTTGGTTTATTCAATAATATCTTTTGTCGGATTGATTGCAATCGCAAGGTTTTTGGAAAAGGGAATATAAAAGATGGAAATATTTGGAACGATAGTTACAGGGATTGGAGTAGTATTCCTGTTTTTTGGCGGCCTGGGAGTGCTTAGGTTACCGGACGTATATAATCGGGTGCAGGCGGGAACTAAATGTACCACCCTGGGTGCTTTTATGGCTGTAATTGGTGTGGGTATAATGCAGCCGGAGTGGTTCTGGAAAACACTTATTATCGGATTATTTATTCTTATCTCCAACCCGATCTCAAGCCATGCCCTCGGAAGGGCTGCCCTTAAAAGCGGGGTTCCTTTGTGGGACAAAAGTGTAACGGATAAGACTAAAGAATTTAACGGATACGAGGAATGAATGTAATTATAGCCACTGTATTGGTTCTTGTAATGCTGGTATCGGCAATCGCGGCATTGGTCTTTAAGGATTTATTGAATGCCGTTATTGCTTTATCCGTGGTCAGTTTAATAGCGGCTGTTATCTTTTATTTACTTCAGGCGCCCGATGTAGCTATGGCTGAAGCTGCCATAGGTGCGGCATTAGTGACAGCTATTTTTATTATCGCCATAAGAAGAACAAAAAGGTTTGAAGAATGAGAAAAATCATAGCGATAGTGCTATTGGCCGTAATTGTCATGGGGATTTCGCTTGCAGTAAGGGAGATACCTTTTGGCAAGACGGACACAAAAGTAGGTGAGTACTATCTAAATGAGGGAAAAGAGGAAACAGGGGCTGCAAATATTGTTACCTCGGTTGTTGTTAATTACCGCGGTTTTGATACATTGGGCGAAATAGCGGTCCTTTTTACGGCGGCTATTGGATTGGGCGCTGTTTTCGGCTCTCGTAAAAAGAAGAAAGATGCAGAAGAGGTAGAGAAATCGAGCCTGATTGTATATACAGGATGCCGGTTTTTGTTCCCGGTGATTCTCCTCGTTGGCGCTTACATATTTATTCACGGGCATCTCACTCCTGGGGGAGGGTTCCAGGGAGGGGCTGTTGTTGCCTCCGCTTTTCTCTTGATGTATTTAACATGTCGGGGAAAGAGAATTAGAGATAAATCTAATAAGGTAGTGGAATCGCTTGGAGGATTAATCTTTGTGGGAATAGGTTTGGTGGGATTGATTATAGGGAAGGGATTTCTTTTTAATTTTTTACCAAAAGGGGAATTTTTAACCTTATTCAGTGGCGGGATAATTCCAATAATTTATATTGCAATCGGATTTAAGGTTGGAGCCGAACTGACTGGTGTGCTTGACAACATAATAGAGGAAAGCAAATGAATTTCTTAAGTCAGTACATTTATTATATAGGGGCTTTTGGCCTGTTTTTTATAGGTTTGTATACTATGTTGACCAAGAAAAACCTCATCAAGGTTATTATTGGATTGGATATTCTGGATACAGGTGTATTTTTATTTCTTATAGCTATCGGTTATTCCAGCGGGGGGACTGCTCCTATATTTTCAAAATCCGTAACGGAAACTGGAAACATGGTTGATCCAGTACCTCAGGCATTAGTGCTGACGGGTATTGTGATTGGAGTTAGCGTTCTGGCGTTAGCCCTTGCTTTAGCGATAAGATTATATGAGCACTATGGTACTCTTAATTTACGGAAGATAAAGGAACAAAGATGGTAAACCCCGTACTTTTAATTGTTGTCCCTTTAGCACTGGCTTTTGCTGTTCCTTTGTTCGGGCTTATTTCAAAAAAGATTGTAAAGATTCTTCCGGTTGTGGCACTTCTTTTTAACCTTATTGTTTCTGTGATGCTTTTGCCAAAAGTAATGGAACAACCTATTCATGTTTTTATAGGTGGGTTCTCGCCACCATTCTGTATTAATCTGGTAGCGGGGCCGATTGGTATTTTGTTTTCTGTGCTTATTGCTCTCGTAGGGCTCCTGGTTTCAATCTACGCGTTGGGTTACATAAAAGAGGGAGCTATAGAAAAATATCATACCCTTTATCTTCTTCTTATTACCGGCGCGACAGGTGCTGTTCTTACAGGTGATATATTCAATCTTTTTGTTTTCTTTGAAATTCTCTGTATTTCATCATATTCTCTGGTGGCTTATTTGGGGAATAAGGCCGGAATTGAATCGGCGGTAAAATACCTTCTTCAGGGCGCGCTTGGTTCGAGTTTGATACTTCTGGGTATAGGATTGCTTTACGCTAAATATGGAACACTGAATATGGCAGATCTAGCCGTCAATATTCATTCTATTAAATCGTTTTCAAATTTTCTTCCCTTTATTTTATTGGTAACCGGATTTGGTGTGGAAGCTGCAATCTTCCCTTTAAATGCCTGGTTGCCGGATGCGCATTCATCCGCGCCTTCATCGATAAGCGCGATACTCTCGGGGATTGCTATTGAGGTAGGGCTTTATGCTGTAGTGAGGGTCGTTTTTACTATATTCGGGGCTTCAAGTTTTCTTGTATTCCTGCTGTTTTTGGGCGTTTTAACCTTGTTGATAGGGGAAATGAGCGCCTTCAGTCAGAACAATATAAAGAGGATGTTTGCCTATTCCAGTATTGGGCAAATTGGTCTGATTTTATTCGCGTTATCTATTGCTACCCCTTATGGAGTCAGCGCGGGGTTCTTTCAATTGATAAGCCATACGCTGGCCAAAGCACTGCTATTTCTGGCCGTAGGTTATATGATCTACAGAACCGGTTCGATGGATATTTCTTCCTTAGAGGGAATGGGTAAAAAAATGCCTTATACCTCTCTGGCTTTTACAATCGGTGCGCTTTCACTTGTGGGTATGCCTCCGTTTATCGGATTCCCAAGTAAGTTTATGATCATTCGAGCGGCGCTGCTTAAACAGGAAACATTAGTCACTGTTCTTGTCGTGCTTGTACTTGTGGCAACGGTGATTGAAGGGGCATATTTCTTCAGGGTTATACAGGCTATCTACTTCAGAGGTGGAAAATCTGAAATAAAGAGAGAAAGGGCTCCTCTCAGTGCGTTGATACCACTCTTTATCTTTGTGGGTTTGATAGTTGTTATAGGTGTTTATCCAAAACTCTTAACTAATTTTCTGGACTCAACCGCTTCGGAACTGTTGAACAGGTTGGATTACATAAAAGGTGTTATAAGATGACCGTAGAAATTCTGCTTGCAATCGCCTTTGGCGGGGCATTTACAACCTATTTTCTAAGTAAACTGGCTAAGAGAGCCGGAGAGGTCTTCGCTGTACTTATTTCCCTGGCTTTAGTGGCTATTGTCGCGTATTTCTATAATTCTTCCTTGAGAGAAATATTTTATACAGGATTTATGGGTTTCCCTCTCGTTTTAAAAATGAATACCCTTTCCTGGTTTTTTGCCATTACTATTACAAGTGTGGGGGCACTTTCGGTTATTTTCTCCCTTAGCTATATTAGGGGGAGAGAAAGAACCGATTTTTATTATTTAATGCTCCTGTTGATAAATGCCAGCATGGTAGGGATTGTAGTCTCAGGTGATCTGGTTTCTTTCTATATCTTCTGGGAAATTATGTCCTGGTCTACATTTCTGCTTATAAGTTATAACCGGGGCCCCGCTCTTAATGCGGGAATGAAATATATAGTTATGTCGATAATCGGCTCTGTAGCAATGTTGGCCGGAATGTTATTATTATATTCGAGTTATGGGACATTGACTATAGCGGAGCTTTCGGGAGTTATGACAAACGCCAGCCCAGGTTATGTATTATCTATTTTTATTCTTTTCTTCATAGCTTTTGGAGTAAAGAACGCAGTGTGGCCATTCCATTCTTGGCTTCCTCCTGCTCATTCTGAGGCTCCCTCTCCATTTTCAGCAATACTTTCCGGAACAATAATTAAGATGGGCGCATATGGATTTCTCCTGTTTTTCTATGTTATTATAGGGCTGAAAAAGTTTTTGGGATTCGGTCCGAGTGTTTTTAGTTTACACTATTTTTTATGTTGGCTGGGTGCTATTACTGTGGTAATTCCCACCTTTATTGCATTACTTCAAAATGATGCGAAGAGACTTCTTGCATGGCATTCTATAGGACAGGTTGGATATATAATGCTCGGGATTTCTTTCGGAACAAGCCTTGGGGTAGCAGGGGGCATTTTTCATATTCTTAACCATGCCACATTTAAAGCATTGCTTTTCTTGACTGTAGGTGCGATTGAGTATCGGACTGGTACAAGAGATTTGAATTCACTTGGCGGGTTTATTAAGACGATGCCGATTACATTCATAGGAGCGCTAGTAGGCACTTTGGGAATAATGGGAATTCCTTTAACAAATGGTTTCGTTTCGAAGTGGTTGATTTATAAGACATTGATTTTAAATGGAAAGCCTTTTTTGGCCTTTGCAGCCTTAGTTGGGACATGGGGAACCGTCCTGTCGCTATTCAAATTTGTGCACAATATATTCCTAGGTCAGCTTCCTGAGAAATACAAGGACGTCAAAAAGGCACCTTTTAGTATGCAGTTACCGATGATGGTATTCAGTTTCATCATTATACTGTTTGGAGTACTTCCCGGCATTCCTCTTAAGGTTATAAACAAGATTATAGTCTCATTCGGCCTTGATTCCCTGAATATAAATATATGGGGAATTGCTTCAGAAACAGGTACTTTGAATACAATAAATATTTTTGCTGTAATTGTTGCAACTTGCCTTGTTGTCTGGTTTGTTTCGAAGGCCGCGCGTAGAAGTAAGATTGTTAAACAGGAAGACAATTACGCTGCCGGTACTTTTGTGCCTGCAGATAAATATCAACACACAGTTGATTTTTATAATCCGCTGTACCGGATGATTACTCCCTATCTAAGGGATTTTATTGATAATTTCTACATGAGTATTGCTCGTATCATGCAAAATCTGTTCGGAGTGATACGTCGTATTTATACAGGTGAGGTTGGATCTTACCTGATGTACATAATCCTGTTTTTGGCAGCATTAATCTTTGCTCAAATCAAATGGAGTATATGGTGATTGTACTTGAAATGTTCATGTTAGTAATATTGGCGTTCATAATAGGAATGTTCTTTCTTGGATTATCAAGAAAGATAATGGCAAGGATTCAATGGCGTTTTGGTCCCCCTATTACACAGCCGGTTATAGATATAATAAAGCTTTTCAACCAAGACAGTATAAGCCATGGATTACTATTCAACTTTGGAATAATTCTATCTCTGGCCGGGTCTATTGTGATGGTATTTTTCCTTCCCATGGGTGGAATGTGTCCGATGAGCAGTTCCGGAGGGATGTTGGTAATCCTTTATATTATGCTTTTAGGGCCATTGGGTTTGGCGTTAAGCGGTGGTGAAGCAGCTAATCCAAATATAAGTATCGGGATTTCAAGAAAGTTTATTCTGGCATTAGGTTACGAGGTTCCTTTATTGCTCATATTTTTGGCGGTTATGACACATTACGGCACTATTTCCATAGTTGAAATAGTAAAAATGCAATCAGCGAATCTCTGGTCTTTCGCTTCCTTACCATTGTTGTTATCGGGGATCGCTTATCTTTTAATACTTCCGGCGCTTTTGGGTGAAAGGCCTTTTGAACTTATTAAAGCGCCCCAGGAGATTGCCTCCGGCCCTATGACCGAGTATGGGGGGAAGTTCCTGGCCCTTGTTACCTTACAGCATGCTTTTCACACCTTTGTTGGTATATCTCTTTTTGTCAATTTGTTTTTGGGAGGAGCTTCCAACCCTGGATATTTCTTTCTGAAAATGCTTGTTGTTTTTATCTTGCTTATTTTTGTAAATGCCGTGTTTCCACGTTTCAGGATAGATCAAGCAATTAAGTATTTATGGAAATGGCCTACACTGCTGGCATTTATTGGGCTTATTATAGTTGTAATAGTAGACTGAGAATAATGGATTTGAGGTAATGAATGGATAGGAATCAACTTACAAAATGGCTAAAATCCCCTAGTAATATGGGGCATAAATATTCGCTGGATGTGGTTTATTTCTGTACAGGATGCGGGATTATTGAGATTCCTCCTTCTATAACGGCGAGATGGGACGCGGAGAGGTTTGGTGTAAAACCGGTTGCTACTCCAAGACAGGCTAATTTATTTTTGATTACCGGATATGTTTCAGTAAAGACATTAAAGGCGATTATTCGCACGTATGAACAGATGCAGGAGCCGAAATTTGCTGTAGGGTTTGGTTCCTGTCCTATAAATGGAGGGATGTATTGGGATTCTTATAATACTGTGAATCATTTGGACAAATATATTCCTATAGATGGATGGATTGCCGGATGTATGCCGAGGCCTGAAGCTATATTTGTAGCCGTAACTCATTTATGGACACTGATTGATAAGGAAATAGCGGATGGATATAAGAGATACAGGGATAAATATAAATATTACCGTGCGAATCAAGAAAAGGTTCTTGGTGAACTTGAATGGCCACCACTATTTCCAGAGGATGATAAGAAATGAACCAGGAGCTTAAGAAAAAAATCAATTCATCATTTCCGAGTGCAAAAATAAGCCTTCCGAAGGAAAAGAGAGTAGTTATAGAGGTGAACAGAGATGCGGTTATTTCTGTATTAAGTTTCCTCAAGAATATGGGCTATGAACACCTGTCTATGATTTCATGTGTGGATTGGATAAAGGAAGATGAATTTGAGCTGATTTATTTTCTCAATGCGTATATGAAAAATGATGAAGAGTATGGTGAAATTGAAAAATCGACTATCTTGTTGAAAACAAGGATTTCCAGGAAAAAAGCGAAGTACATCACGGCAATAGGTATTTTTGCCAGCGCTGAACCCTATGAGCGGGAATTGCATGAACTCTTTGGAATATATTTTGAGGGGCATCCGAGACTTACACCTCTTTTGCTCGAAAGGGTTTATGAAATACCCCCCTTCAGAAAAGATTTCGACACAAGAAAATATGTAAAGGAATTCTTTGAAGAAATACCCTTTGTTGAAGATAGAGAAGAAGGGAAGGAATGAGAGAACTTGAGCTTTATTTTGGTCCACAGCACCTTGGAATGGTTGGAAACTTCAGTATCACTTTAAATGTCGAGGGTGATCGTATTATAAAAGCTGCTTCCAACCCGGGGTATTTGCATCGTGGGTTTGAGAAACTTATGGAATATAGGACGTGGATTCAGAATTTTACTTTAGTATGCAGGATAAATGTTATTGAGCCTGATAGTATGGAATTAATGTATTCGATGGCGGTTGAAGATCTGGCCGGTATAGAGGTGCCGGAAAGGGCGGAGTATATAAGGAGTATTTATCTTGAGCTTGCGCGTGTTGGATCTCACTTATTCGGATTGTGGGCCTATGCAAATATGTTAGGGTTTGATACTGTAGCCAATTGGGCTATGTATCACAGGGACCTGATCCTGGATCTTTTCGAAGAAATTACGGGAGCCCGTGTTTATCATATGTATATATGGCCGGGTGGTGTAAGAAGAGATTTCCCAAAAGGTTTAAAGGACAGAATTGTTAAAACACTTCATAAGATAGGGTCGGGCGTGCCTGATTATGACGATACCTTTTTTAATAACCGACTGTTTTACGACAGGGCAAAAAATGTGGGAAAGGTAACCCGCAAACAGGCCCTGGAAATGGGAGCAGTTGGACAGGTTCTAAGAGCAACAGGCATGAAATACGATATCAGAAAGATTGAACCTTATGCCGCCTATGACAAAGTGGACTGGGAAATTCCCACAAGAGAAGACGGCGACGCCTATTCACGGATATGGATTGTACGCGATGAAATGATTGAAAGCGTTCACATGATATTCAAGTTGCTTGATGATATGCCCGAAGGAAGTGTTTACAATAGAATTCCCAATCCATTCAAGTGGAATATCCCCGCGGGAGAAACATACGTAAGGTGTGAATCTTCAAGGGGAGAGTTGGGACTCTATATGGCCAGCAATGGCGAAGACAAACCCTATCGAGTTCATTTTAATACTCCTTCTTATTCCCATGGATTGACTATATTGGAAGAAGTATTAAAGGGAGAAAGTGTGGCGGATGTGGGTAATATTATGATGAGTTTATACATAGTAGCTCCAGAAATTGACAGGTAGAATGTATTTGTAAACGGGAGAAGAAGATGGGTAAGCCAAGTATATTTACTCCATTTAAAGCTGTAAAATTTCTTTTTAAGAAACCAAAAACTTTAAGGTATCCCTTTGAACTTAAAGAGCCGGCGGCTCATTATAGAGGTTTCCATTTGAATGACTGGGATGCGTGTACGGGGTGTGGGAATTGCAGTGATATTTGTCCCAATGATGCTATCACTATGATTGAAATCCCCGAAATAGAGCCGGAACTAGGGAAGAAAAACGAAAGACCTCAGATTGATTATGGCAGATGCTGTTTCTGCGGCTTATGCGTTGATGTTTGTCCACCGGGTTCACTGCGACTTTCCAGAGACTATATTCATGTACATTTTGATACAGGTACATTTGTCTCCTTGCCGAAAGATGATAAAGCTGACAAGGAAAATTTTGTTCCTGCGGAGGAATATTCAGTTTTAAAAGCAAGCCTTACTCATCGTAAGCAGGATTACGAAGGATTTGTTTCTGATCTGGATTATACTTTGTTTGATCCTGAGAGAGTGCCAATGCCTGAAATTCCTCCCGATGTAAGGAAGCTTTCATTTGTAGAGCAGGTAATTGGTTACAATAGGGAAGAGGCCAGGAAAGAGGCTTCGAGGTGTCTGGAGTGTAAATTGTGTGAAGATGCCTGCCCGGCACATCTAAAGATTTCTGATTATATCAAAGCGATTTATGAAGATAAACCGGATGAATCATTAAGAAAGATATACGAGGATAATCCTATACCTTCAATGTGTGGCAGAATATGTATGAAACCGTGTGAAGATGCCTGCTCTTTAAGTATCAGAGGAGAATCCCTATCGATAAGGTGGCTGAAAAGATACACAGCAGATACAATAGCTGATTTTAAGAAAACATTGGAGCAGAAGCCGGTTGAACCCATAGGCAAAAAGGTCGCTGTTATTGGCGCGGGGCCAAGTGGACTCTCTGTCGCCTATTTTCTTAGGTTAAAGGGATATGAAGTTGTTGTGTTTGATAATTTACCTGGAGGTGGGGGTACAATGAGAACCGGCCCGCCGTTGTACAGGTTGCCTTTGGAGGGTATAGATAAGGATGTTGACTATATAGCTTCTTTGGGGGTGGATTTCAAATTCAATACAAAAGTAGGCGAAGATGTGATGTTTGAAGATCTCTTGAGAGATTATGATGCTGTTTTTATGGGGATAGGAACTACAGTGAGCCGGTCAACCAGAGTTAAAAACGCTGAAAAATGTACTTTGGCTCTTGATTTTTTAAGGGATAATAAGATCGGGGAAAAAAGAAAGATTGGGAAAGAGGTAATTATAATAGGTGGTGGAAATGTGGCTCTTGATACTGCAAGAGAAACCTTGAGGTTACAGAATATGCAGTATCCTAATGAAGGAACAGTTACTAAGACGGTATCCCTTGAGGATTGGGATGAAATGCCGGGTTCAGAGGAAGAGATTACCGAATCCAAGGAGGAGGGGGTAGTCTTTAATCCCGCCTGGGGGCCTAAAGAGGTTGTTCTAAATGAAGAAGGGAATATAAAAGGCCTTTTATGCGTGAAAGTGAAATCAGTATTTAATGAAGAGGGAAAATTTGCTCCTAACTTCGATGAAGAAAAGGAAATGCTTCTTGAAGGCGATATGATCATCGAAGCGATTGGGCAGGGACCGGACTTTTCGTTTATTCCAGCTGAATTATTAGAAAAACTTGAATATACTGAGAGAAGAAAAGTTAAAGTTGATAAAAATGGGATGACTTCAATTCAGAAACTATTTGCTGGCGGGGATATTGTTAATCTGAATTTAGACGCAGTAACAGCAATTGCTGATGCCAAAATTGCTACAGAAGGAATAGATAATATCCTGTTTCCTCATTAATACTTTTGGGCTTTTTATTTATTTTAATCCAAGACGAATATTTAGATATGCACCGGTATGGTCATTGCTCATCAGACCTTCGGTGATATGCTAAGATGGAACCCCCATTTTCATACGATTCTTCTTGAAGGCGGATTCGACACCGAGGGAAGTTTTATGTATCTTCCCTTCTCCGGCCTCGATAAAATGACTGAGTATTTCCGGCGTACTGTTTATACGATTCTTTGCCGAGAAGCAGCTATTAAACGAACAGTTCGCCCGGAACATGCGTAAGCGTCAAATGGCAGCCCCTATGAAGCAACAAGACGGTCGAGAAAAACACCAGAGAAATCCTCAGTAGCCATACAGATAACAACCGCGCAGCTGAAGATTGATTTACCGGTAGGATTTAATGAAACTGATCTGAAAATTATACTTACCCGTGTAGGAGGATCTCATGCTCGATAACGAGTTGAACAACTATACGTTATATCTACGTCCCAGCAGCACTGATATGAGGAAACGGGGGAATTCACTCGCCTTTCTGGTGCAGTCTGAAATGGAACTGAATCCATTTCAGAAGAATCTCTTTCTTTTTTGTGGGAGGACACGCAAAATCCTGAAGGTGCTGGTATGGGATACCAATGGTTTTTGGGAATTGACGAAAAAATTAGAGTCAGGAACCTACTGCTGGCCCGGGAATACACAGGAAGCAATGCAGGTCAGTCGAGAAGAAGTCGTCTTGATGCTGCGAGGTGAAAATCCCTGGCGAAGACTGCCGGAACTAAAACCGAAGCGCGTGTGTTAACCCGGGATAATTTTTCATTTATCTTCTCACTAATTGACTAATAAGTTATTATGTGATATAGATATACTTATGAATGACATAAGCCTGCACGACCTAAAAAAGATGGATAAAAGGAACCTGATGAATCTCTATCTGTCTCTTCAGGAATTTACCAAGAATACGCTCAAAGAGAACTCGGAAATGAAAGAGATTATTGAGATGCGTCGCAAGCTGGATTTTGCTGCATCTTCAGAAAAAGTAGTAGATCGTATCGGCTACCAACCGGCAAGGCGCTATATTGA
>CAZMOX010000055.1:0-15504 GCA_964567895.1 uncultured Spirochaetales bacterium
CCAGAAAAAATTCTATCAAATGTAATTTTAACAGCATCTTCATCAACCCTGTTCCCGGCTACTTCATGCAGTTCAGTCATCAGTGTATGAAAATTAAACTTATCTATAAGCGTAATTTCTACTTTATCATTCAATTTTTTAAATGATTTATACATTTTTTTTGCAGCATGTACTCCGGCATATCCGCCACCCAATACTGCTACTTTTATTTTATCCATATGCTCTCTCCCTATCTTATTCCGGCTGATCAATAGTATTTAGAAACTTTGAATAGCATCGGAGTTAATTACTTTAGAAATATGTATTCAACATTAGTTCATGAATTAAAGGTAAGATGATTAAATATCAAAACATTTCAACTTTAATATTGTCAAAAAAAATTGTTTTGTTCATAATGCTTCTATCCTTACAAAAGTAGTATACGAAATGTTTAAAAATAAGTCGATAAAAAAAGCGCTAATTGCCTTACTTTTTTTGTTATATATAGGTAATTTATCCGCATCAGGAAAAAAAGATGATGACACACCTGTCTCAACTCAAGAAAATCGTTCCGAATTGCTGCTTGGGACAGTCTGTGAAATAAAAATTTATGATAAGCCCACAAATATAGCATTTGAGGCCGCGTTTCAGAGAATAGATGAGATCGAACAACAGATGAGTCGCATTATTTACGAAAGTGATTTGTCCCGAATAAATAGAAATGCAGGGCTTATGGAAACTACTGTACCAGAAGACACCTTTAACGTGATAAAAGAAGCAATAGAAATTGCTGCAATTAGTGATGGTGCTTTTGACCCAAGTATAGGTCCACTCGTCCTGGCATGGGGTATTGGAACTGATAATGCCAGAGTTCCTCCCCAGGATGAGATACTTCAATTATTACCGCTTATAAACTATAAAGATATTAGAATGAACACTAAATTATCCACAGTTTTTCTTGAAAAAAGCGGAATGTTGCTGGATCTTGGGGGAATTGCTAAAGGGTATGCAGCAGATGAAGTAAGAGAGGTACTATTGAATCAGGAAGTTGAAAGCGCAATAATAAATCTGGGCGGAAACATACTCACGATCGGTACAAAACCTGACGGATCACTCTGGAAAATTGGAATTCAGGATCCGGATCCGGCAGAGGATCGGGGTGATTATGTAATGATTCTTTCCATTCAGGATACAGCAATTGTTACTTCAGGTCCATATGAACGCTTTTTCACTGTTGGAGATACCACATATCATCACATAATTGATACAAAAACCGGATATCCGGTAAAATCAGATCTGGAAAGTATTAGCATCATATCCGGGGATTCTTTTGTAGCAGATGCATTATCTACTGCCGTTTATATTCTTGGACTTGAAGCAGGAATGAAACTTATTGAAAAAATTGATTCAATAGAGGCTGTTGCCATAACGTATAATCAGCAAATAGTTCTTTCCAGTGGTTTTTTATCAGGAAAAATCCAGTATGAACTTACAGATAAGGATTTCTCAATTATCCCCATGGAAAAATATCTAAAAGCCCAACCATAAAACTAACCCACATACACAGTACAAAAAAAGATTCTGTTACAACTTCCAGTTTTTTGACATATAAAATATTTGTTTCACCATTTGAGAGATCTGTGTCCGGATATATATGCTCCATTTCCTCAAGAACAGTATCCAGAGATTCAATAAACTTTCCTTTCTCCGGTCGTTTCCAGGATGTTACTATATGCTCAAAAAATAAAAATTGCTTTGATAACAACTGCCCAAACCTTCCTGGAAGTTTAGGTTTTCCTGAAACCATGTATTGGGATACATATAACATACCAATAAGCGTGAGTGCTTTATCAAGACCAATTTTCAAGGCACCAAGAGTCACTGAAAACGACCCAATGGTAAAAAGCACTTTCCCATTCACCTGAAGCAGATTCATAAGCACAACTGAAATAAGTACCACAAGCACAGGTACAGGTTTTACCTTTTTCCCCTTTATAACCGCAACCACCATAATAAAGATTACTTGAGCAGCCATCAAAATAAGGTTTTTTTGAAGTAGAAATGCAGGTATCATAAAAAGTCCGGCAATTATCCTGAGATTACTTTTCTGCATGAGAATTCCGACCTCCTTCTGTACCAGAGGTTTTTCTCAATGGAGTATCCTGCGCTTTTTTGCGGGTCGACAGATCTGCATACCAACGGGATTTCCTTGTGAATACATTTGCAAATATCCCAAGAAAAATTGATGTAATAAATCCCATCAATAGAAAGGGAGGGGCAATTATCCATATACTGCTTCCAAAAAGTATAAATTGCGCCAGCAACAATTGAATCGCATTACTGGTCATTGCTCCTGCAATGCTTATTCCAATAAAGGAGGTAAATCTTCCCATCAGCTTATAGACGCTGTACATCATTACCATGCTGGCCAATGAACCACCCGCAGAAAAAAGAAATATATATGAAAAGATTGTACCGTTTATAAGACCCTGCCCAACTATTTTCAAAACTGTAAGAAGCAGTAATTCCGGGAGGGTAAAAATGGAGAGTCCAATAATAACAGGAAGATTAGCAAGTCCAATTCGCATAAAAGGAAATGGTTTGGGAATCATATATTCAACTGTTGAGAGAAAAAGAGAAAATGCTGCCAGAATTGCAATATGGGTTATAACTGATTGTGTTTTTTCAGAAGACAATATCATCGACCTCACCGTTTCCAGAATCAACAGTACCCTCTATGCTGATAAAAATATGATTCGGCAAACAGACTATCCACTGACCTGGCCTCTTGATCTTTCCGGCTGCAACACAAATTTTACTAATACAGGGAGAATCTTCTACAAAAATTTCACCATCCTGAATATGAATTTCTGTTTCACCCAAAGGTCCGGGGATATGCAAGATCCTGTCATCTTCAAGTGTAAACCTCCAACTCTCATCATCAACCCTTACAAGAAGTTCAGACGAGTCCTGTGGGTGACTATATGTTCGTATAAAGAGAAATATTATTAATAGAACTGAAATAATGATGATAAACACATCTGCAGATTTGATCTTTGTCATTGCACATTAAAAGTATCAGCAGCTTTGAGAAAAGTCAAATGATAACAAGTGATACGAATCTCTGGCGAATCTCTGGGACTAAGAGCCTGTCGGACTTATCACGACTCAATCAACCGAGGAGAAATTCCCGATTTCTTTAATGTGTTGTAGAACGTTTCACACCTACACCAAGAAAAAGAGTCAATACCTGAATTGTATTTTCAAGCTCCTCGGTATAGGTGCTTTCCTGAAGAAGTAATTTCTGTTCCTGTGTCTCCACATAAAGACGGAAAAGATGGGATCTGTTCTCAAAAAAACTGAACGGGCTAATCCGGCTTCGACCGGTGTGATTTCTTTTTCTGCTGCTTCTCATAAACTCAAGATCAGTAAACTGTAAGCAAGTAATAGCAGAAAGGTTTGTTATAAGATTTACGCTGGAGACCAGCACTGAAAACAGGTATATTTTCCTGATACATATATCTTTCTGTTTATCAAAAAGAATAACTTTATTAAGACCGGCAGCTACAGCTGAACCTAAAATAAAAAAAAGAATGAGAACTGTTCCAATTAACCTGTTCCCCTGTAAATCCTGCTCCAAATTAAAACCGAAAATTGCGGTTGCAAGCAGAAGAAGAGATATAACGGTATATATTATCCGCCGATGAGAAGAGGCAGTGATTGCCACTGCCTCCTGACTGATAATTTTTATTTTTGAAGCTGCTCTAAATGGGGTCATCTGTTTGGATTATGACACGCAAAATAGTGATTATTACCATTATCAATAAACTCCGGTCTTAGTTCTGAACAGATCTTTGACGCCTTAGGACAACGAGGGTGAAAGGTACAGCCTGATGGTGAATTGACAGGAGATGGAACATCACCCTTCAATATCGTTCCCTTAAAAGAGATTTCCGGATCAGCTACCGGAACAGATCCAAGAAGTGATTCTGTATAAGGGTGACATGGAAAACTGTAGACTTTATCAGCATCTGCCAGTTCTACCATTCTGCCAAGATACATTACCCCAACCTTATCTGATATATACTGCACAACACTTAAATCATGTGCAATAAATACATACGTAAGATTCATCTCTTCCTGTAAATCGATGAGTAAATTTAGGACCTGTGCCTGAATTGATACGTCAAGGGCAGATACCGGTTCATCACATATAATGAGAGATGGATCTAAGGCAAGTGCTCTTGCAATTCCAATTCTTTGGCGCTGACCGCCTGAAAACTCATGCGGATATCGTCTTTCAGCATTAGCTGGTAATCCAACAATCTCAAGAAGCTTTCTTACTCTCTTATCAACTTCGCGGTTTTCCCAGAGTTTAAACTCCATTGGACCTTCCGAAATCAGATCTTTTACCAACATTCTGGGATTTAGAGATGCCCAGGGATCCTGAAAAACCATCTGTATGTGCCTTCTATTCCTTTTCAGTATATCCCGCGGCATTGACAAAATATCAGTATCAGAAGCTAGCATATCGGCTTCTTTTTTAAGTGAAGCAATAGTACCAGACAAGCTTTTGAGCTCTGTTTTAACAGCATGGTTCAAAATCAAATTCTCTGCTGCAAGTGCAGCCCGACGTTCTTCTGCAGCTTCACGCTTTGCATCAATTTCAAGTACACTATTGGTAATATCTTCTTTTGGATTAATAAAGACTCTGCCGCCATCGGCCTCATAAAGTCGAATTATCAACCGCCCAAGTGTTGTTTTTCCGCAACCTGATTCTCCTACCAAACCAAGTGTTTCTCCACGTTTCAGTTCAAATGAAACACTATCCACTGCCTTCAGCATCAATTTTTTATTGGAAAAAGCACTGGCTTTTACTGGGAATATCTTTGTCGCTTTATGTACCTTTACTAACAGATCATCCATATTTATCCCCTGGTCTTCAAGCGAAATCCGCGCTTGTATTTACGGCTTTTCATAATCTTTGTAGCTAAATCTTCACCCTCATTCTCTTCATTGTGATAAAGAAAACACCGGACAAAATGATCCTTCTCAATCTCCATAAGTTTTGGTTCAGCATGAAAACACTTTTCCATTGCTTTACTGCAGCGGGGAGCAAACCGGCAGCCTTTGGGAAAATCAGCGTTATCAGGAAGATTACCTAAAATAGTATTTAATTTTCTCCGGGTTCCATCTGCATGTGTCTTCCCTTCACCCAGAACTGGTATTGAGGTTAATAACCCCTGTGTATAGGGATGCAATGATTTCTTGAAGATTGTTTTAACATCGGTGCTTTCGACTGCAATTCCCGCATACATCACCATCACTCTATCAGTAAAACCCGCAATGACAGCTAAATCATGAGTGATGAAAATAATGGATGTTTTGTGTCTCTCTTTCAGATTCCCCATCAGTCGGAGTATCTGCGCCTGTATAGTCACATCCAGAGCAGTCGTCGGTTCATCTGCAATCAAGACAGACGGTTCACAAGCCATTGCCATCGCTATCATACCGCGTTGTCTAAGCCCCCCGGAGAGCTGGAATGGATATTCATCAACACGTTCGTCAGGGTCAGACATACCAACCATATCCAGAAGATTTATACTTTCAGCCCGTGCCTCCTGTTCCGACATACCTCTATGAAGCATCAAAACTTCTGATATTTGATTTCCCAGAGTAAACAGTGGATTCATACTAGTCATTGGTTCCTGAAAAATCATGGAAATTCGGTTTCCTCTGATTTTCCGCATCTCATCTTCCCGCAGTTTTAACAGATCAGTACCGTCATACAGAATTTCACCTGTTTCAATCTTTCCTGGCGGTGTCTGAATGAGATTCATAATTGACATCGATGTTTGTGATTTTCCACATCCGGACTCACCAACTATGCCGAGGATCTCTCCTTTATCGAGATGAAAATCCAGCCCATCAACCGCTCTTACTATATGGGTGTGATGATAATAGTATGTTCGTAAATCTTTGACTTCTAATAGATGACTCATATATACTCCCTGTACCTGAAACTAGTGCTTACTTTTAGGATCAACTGCATCACGGATTCCATCACCAAAAAAGTTCCATGCCATAATAGCAATGAATATTGCAAATCCAGGCACCAGCAGCCATGGAGCATTTTGAACCGTTCCATAATTTTTTGCTGCAGCCAGCATGAGTCCCCATGATGACTGTGGTTCCATGATTCCGAGACCTAGTAAGCTTAAAGCCGATTCACCTAAGATATATCCTGGGACTGTCAAAGTTACCTGAACTATCACAAAAGAGAGTGTGTTTGGAAGAATATGCCGTCGAATAATTTTCCATTGAGATAATCCCATTGTTCGTGCACTAAGCACGAAATCCTCATTCTTAAGAGACAAAACCAAACCTCTAATGATCCTTGCTAATCCTGCCCAGCCTATAAATGAGAGAATAATAATTATAAGCATATAAACCTGACTTGAAGTGAGGCTCGATGGGAAAGAGGCCCGTAAAGCAAAAAGAAGATAGATTGATGGGAAAGCCATTACAACCTCACCAAATCGCATAAGAACTACATCTACTTTCCCGCCAAAATAACCTGCGACACCACCTATGGTAAGACCAAATACGAAGATAAGCATTGCTCCTACAATTCCAACGGTAAGTGATATTCGTCCACCATGAAGCATACGGGAAAATATATCCCTACCATGCTGATCAGCTCCCCAGAAATAGACTCCACCGGTTGATGCTCCGAAAAAATGTCGATTTGTGGTAAAAAGTCCAAGGAAACTATAAGGAACTCCTTGATTGAAAAAACCCAAAAAGTTTTTATTTCCTTTTACCAAATTAAGAGTTAACTCCTGCATCTTATCTTTAACCAGAAATTCACCCATGGAAAATTCAATGCTGATATCTTTCTCAGGGTTTTCTTCCATCTGTCTGAGTGTCTCTTCAAGATGTACCATTACATCGCTATCATCTTCAACCCTGTAATGTTTTCTGACATTTTCTAAAGTAGTTTCCAGACGAACTTCGAAATCCGAATCATAAGATATAGATCTCAGCTCACGGTTTACAGTTAAAATTTCCTGTGATATTGCCCGGATCGTATAACTTGGAACAATTTTATATGTTTTAAAAGCTATATTTGTAATTACTTTTTCATATACAAAGGGTTTAAAGGAACGATCACCTTCAGCATTGTTGTACAACCACTCAATTTCTGCCGGAGGATGAAATGATTTATATTTATCTCGCCATGTCATTGTATAGGGTGATAATATATCGGCAAAAAGAGCAGATCCATAAAGTATAATTAGTATGATTAATCCTATTTTTCCAAGAGTATGCTTTTTAAATCGTCTTCGATAAACAGTCCAGAGTGATTCACTTTTCCTGGCAATCCCTTCTCTGGTTTCTATCTCAATTTCGTGCTGTCTATCAATGGTGTTTTCCATAACTTTTTTATCCATCAGCTTATCCTCACTCTGGGATCAACAATTGCCAATACAATATCAGCTAATAGATTACCTAAAATCAATAAAATAACACCGTATAGTAGACTTCCAACAACAAGATATAAATCTTGTGCCAGTATTGCTTCCAGCATAACCTTCCCAAGTCCGGGCCAGGCCAAGACTCTTTCAACCAGTGCAGATCCACCAAGAATTGCGCCAAATTGAAATCCAAAAATAGTTATCATGGGATTTATGGCATTTCTAAGAGCATGTTTGTAGATTACTTTTTTTTCTGAGAGTCCTTTTGCCCTTGCAGTAGTTATATATTGCTGACCCATTATCTCAAGCATATTTGCACGCATAATCCTGGCTAAACTCGCCATTGCAGAAGTTGCTATTACAAAAACCGGCAATATCATATGCTTCATAGTATCAAGTATATACATAAACCAGTTTAAATCACCTGAATTAACCGCATGCATTCCGCCCAAGGGTAACCAGTTCCCGGTTTTTGATATCAGGTAAATAAGCAAAAATGCAAGAAAATAGTTTGGTATGGATAGTCCAATAAATGCCACCACTGAAATCGTCTGATCCCCCAGTTTATACTGATGAGTAGCTGCATAAATTCCAGCTGGTATGGAGAATCCCCATGCAGCAACTATTACTACTATTGATAATAGAAGGGTATTTGATGCCCGCTGGGTTACAATCATAAATACCGGAGATTTATATATTTGTGAAATTCCAAAATCCCCATGCATGGCATTCCAGATAAACTTAAAGAATTGTACAAACCAGGGTTGATCCATTCCAAAGTTTCGTCTGAAGTTCTCCAGGTCTGATGGTCTAATATTAGGATTCAAAGCCATTGTAGAAAAAATATCTCCTGGAGCTAATTGTATCAAGGCAAAGCCTGTGGCAACGACTACAAAAAGCATGGGAATCATATGTATCAATCGTCTGATAATAAATCTGAACAACAGAGGGCTGATCCATATAAGTCTAATTATCCATAAGACTGCTTCAAGGAGAACTAGTGAAAAAAGAATAGCATTACTGTTAAATATAACAAGAATAGCTAGCAGTACATCAGCGATCAATGTCCATCGCCAGTCAAAGAAATTTCGTTTTGTCATTGGATAGTATCCTTGGAGGATGATTTGACCCGCCCGAATAATCGGGCGGGTCAATATTAGCATTTTTTTACTATTTCAGGAAATAAGTAACCGTACCGGTAACTTACTTAATATACAAATGATCCATAGTACCTTTCCAATTAAAATTATCAAGGGGTCTGTTGTAGACATTACCGAATTTACTCTTATATGCTGCCAACCCACTTGCATTGAAGGTGAAAATCCAGGGGTTCTCTTCTAACCAGACTCTCTGGACAATTTCGAAACCGAGTTTTCTCTGCTCTTCATCAGTTGTATTGTTTGCAATCTTCCATGCGTCATCAACTTCATATTCCCAATCAGTAAGCGGAGATGTCTGATTTGGATTGACCATATGAAGGTTTCCATTAGATGGATATACATTAGAACCTGAAATTGGGTCAACCGATCCGGTAAGTCCTATAAGAATTCCGTCCCAATTCTGACCACTCAGGAGCTTTCCAACCATAGTGTTAAAGTCTTCAGGTTTAAACTGTACCTGTACACCAACTGCTGCTGCTTCCTCTGCAAAGAGGGTACCAACTGCTTCACGAACGGTATTTCCGGAGTTTGTGGTAAGTTCAAGTACAATCTTGTTACCAAGGTCATCTTCTCTCACACCATCTCCGTCTGTATCTACCCATCCAAGTCCGTCAAGAATTTCTACAGCCATTTCAGGATCATATTTTGCTGCTGCATCGTCTGCACCTTCCCAGTAGTAGGGAGATACTCTTGGGATAAATGAGTATTGAGGATATCCAAATCCAAACGCAACATTGTTGATTATAGTCTGGCGGTCAATCAGGTAAGACATTGCCAGTCTAAACTCTTTATTTGTTGTCCAGTAGAGCACTTCCGGTTTAACCGTTCCCGGTACCAGTGAGCCGTCTTCTGCTTCAACATCAGGATTCTGATTGAATACAAGGAAGGTGGTTCCGAATGCAGGTCCTACATCATAGATTGTTGCATCAAGCGCATTCAACTTTTCCTGACTGAATACTGCATAATCTTCACCTCGAAGACCTAACATGTCTAATTCCCCAGCTAAAAATCGTGCTAGCTGAGTATCCTGATCTTCAACAAAGATGTAAGTAGCTTTGTCAAGGTAAGGAAGCTGCTGTCCATCTGCGTCATATTCTGAATTGTAAGGATTTCTGCCAAGAACGATCTTCTGTCCGGGAACATATTCGCTGATTACGAATGGTCCACAGCTGACAATTTCAGATACATCAGTATCGAGTCCCCAGAATGAGCCTACAGCTGCATAATCGATTGCAGAATTTTTCACTTCATTCAAGGCCCAGTACATTGCACCATCTTCATTCACGAGTTCTCTTTTATATTCAAAATCAAATCCCATGCTCTTGTCCCATCCAATCAATGGTCCAAAGATATGCATTGGATATGCAGGAATACCACCAAGTCCAACAATACCGGCATAGACTGTCGGAAGTGTCAATTTATAGGTATACATATCGATAAGCTCTGCTTTTGCAGGAATCTCTGCAGAGTATCCATCGATATATGTATCAATGATGTAACCGGATCGTGAATTGCTTGCTACATCTTCTCTCAGGATCAGTTGATTGAGAGAGAATACAATATCTTCTGCGGTAAGATCATCACCATCAGACCAAAGAAGTCCTTCTTCAATCCCAACAGTTATGGTCATTTCATCTTCAGATACTTCATACCAAGTACCAAATCCTGGAGTTGATACAAACTCAAGGCTAAACTGATCACGTTCAATAGCTCCATTGGTTAAGAAAGCAGTTACATCAGTTGAAGATGTTTCGGCTGCAATTACATCATTAAAGGTTTTCGGTTCACTTCCGAATGTTGAACGTACAAATTCGCCGCCCGGTGTTCCAACTTCCCAGCCATTTGTAAAATCAATGGGAACAAGGGTGGCCGGAGTATCGCCGACAACTTCTGCCGCTGCTGCCTCTGCTGCCTCTGCTGCCTCTGCCGCTTTAACCGCAGCTGCTTCTGCTGCAGCCGCTGCTGCCTCTGCCGCTTTAACCGCAGCCGCTTCTGCCTCTGCTGACTCTGCTGCCTCTGCCGCTTCAACCGCAGCCGCTGCTGCCTCTGCCGCTTCAACCGCAGCCGCTTCTGCCTCTGCTGCAGCCGCTGCTGCCTCTGCCGCTTTAACCGCAGCTGCTTCTGCTTCTGCTGCTGCTTTTTCTTCAGCTGCTTTTACTTCCGCCTGTGTTACATCACCTGCCGCAACAGCATCATCGGTATCTAAAAAACCCTCTGTAGCTGCTTCCTCTTTGCCTCCACAAGCAAATAGTGAAAAGACAAGAATTACGGTAAGCAGTATCAACAACGTTCTCTTCATATTTTCCTCCTATGCATTTTGGATCAATCACCAATGCATTCTAGTTATATTAGATTATACGTTTTTGACAACCCCGTCAATAAATATGTAAATATCTCATAACGATACTTACCAAAAATTTATAACCTATTACTCTGTATAATAGCAGAAAAACCTTCGCTTAGAAAGAATTATTTCAAATAACTGCTATTTATGGCATATATTTTCTCTTCATAATTCTGATATTGTAAAAAATAAATTATATGAGGCATAAAAATCATTAAACTGCTGTTATAAAAAGAAAAATACACAGTATACTGAGGCGATTTTTGAAATTGCCTTTTGAAGTTTTTGGAAAGTTGACTATAAACGTTACATAGAATTACATGTTTCCAAAAACTTCTGTCTAATAAGTAGAGGAGGTAAGGATAATTCATGCACCCAAAACTTGCTGATATTGAAGACAGAATGCGAATTATGCTTGATCAACTTGACGCACATCTTGAAAACCGCTACGCCGGGATTTATCACCTTCACCCCAACAGGCTTCCCGAAGGAGGGGCTTCCAGTCCATCATACGACGGCCTTTTCAGTGTGTTTGCGAAATTTTCGCTTGGTTATGGATCTTCAAACGGCAGAGGTTATGTGTTAACAATTAATATCTCAACATTGGATCAGGTTCCGGATACTATCAGGAAAAACATTGAAAAAGAGGCTGCTGAAAAGATAGAGTCGATGATACCGGAGTTTTTTCCGGAAAGAGAGATCCACGTAACCAAGGATTCATCCATTTACAAAATAACTGGAGACTTCGCATTGGGAACCGTTTAAAACATCATTTCATCAACAATTGAAGCCAAATCACAGGAAGCACTTCTTAAAAACTCCCGAATTTTCGAGGCAGCAAGTTTGGTTCCATCAGCTTCATCAGAAATTATACGAACCTGTGAAAAGGGTATATTCCTCGCCAGAGCAGCTAATGCTGCAGAATAACCTTCCATATCCACTGCAAGCACTTCCCTTTGAGCAAGTACATCTGCATACCGATCCAGTTGATCCGGAGTCATAAAGATATCAGCACTTCCTGTACATCCCACAGCAAATGATCTGTGAAAATCTTCTCGTTCCTGCAAAGTCCGAACCGCCGTATCAATTTTAGCCGTCAAATTCTTATCCATACAAATCAGGCCTTCTACATGTCCAGGAATTCTACCCGGCAGCACATTATCAGTCAAATAATCCAGATCATACTGTGTAATAGAGTCTGAAAGAACGATATCTCCAATTTTTAATTCAGGATCAACTGCACCTGATATTCCTGCAAAAATAATCCTGTCAGGCCTATACTCCTTAATAAGTTCATAAGTAGAGATATAGCTGTTAAGTTTCCCAATCCCCGTAACAGCAGCAGCAGCCTGTTCACCCGCCTTTGTCAGGCCGCATGTATAATAAATATCATTATTCGCTCCTAAAGAAATTTTATATTTTTTCCTATCCTTCAAAGCTTCAATAAAAGCTGTCAACTCCCCGGCAAAAGCCGATAAAACCAAAGTCATCAATTGACCACTTTATAGGTATTTACATGCAGCGGCTCAACAAGAGTATTCAGAACACTTTCAATCAGAACACCTTCTCTTTCAGGAATATTCCGCTGACAAGTTTCCTGAATAGCCTTAAAAACAGACTGTACTGCCCTATCTACAGCTTCAGGAAAACTCGTTCCTCTGAGCAGGCTTCCCACAATAATACTTGCAAACATATCCCCAGTCCCTGAAAATGAACCAGGGAGATGTTCACACTCAACTTTCCAGAATGTTCGAACATTTTTATCGAAAAAATAGGTAGAAACTAACCGTTCTCTCCCTTGTACAGGGATACTGGTTATCACGACTTTCTGTGGACCCATATCCGCAAGCTCCATAAGACAATCTTTAATTTCACCTATATTAGAGCTCTGTTTGACAGGTTTATTCAATAATAAAGCAGCTTCAGTATAGTTTGGTGTTATAATATCAGCTTTTTTCACCAATTCTCTCATACCGTCAATCATTTTTTTGTCAACCGGCCCATAAGGTTCGCCGTCATCACCCAGAACAGGGTCAATAAGAGTAAGCATTTTACCATCTTCAGTGGTTTTTCTACAATTGTCTATAAAATCAGAAACAATACTAATTTGATCAGCAGAACCAAGGAATCCCGAATAGACAGCGTTAAATTGAATTCCCAAAGTTATCCAATGTGAAATAATCTCTTTCATGGATTCAGTTAAATCGAGAAAATAGTAGTTATCAAATCCACTTGTCTGAGTTGACAGCAGTGCGGTGGGAAGCGGACAAACTTGAATCCCCATCACAGAAAGAACCGGCAGCACCACCGCAAGTGAAGATCTTCCAAAGCCTGATAAATCATGTATTGCTGCAACCCTGGGAGTAACTCTGTTTTTATTAGTATCCATTATTACAACTTTTCCTTATAAAATAGTAAAACTCTGTAGTATTAATAATATCTTGTAACCTGTTATTAATGCAACCTAATCAATAAAATTCACGGAACTTTACATCACACACGTCACTCGGTATAATTATCCTAATTTGAAGGAGGCCTTCTATGTTATTTGTTGATTCTGAAACCCGGTTCCCAGTTGCAGATTCTGAAATCTACCCTATACATAAAGCGCTTGAATTACTTTTAGTCCCTCCCAACCCTCCCTTACCTCAAATTATTTCGGAGAAGCTGGAATCCATGATTCTCTCTGTTTCCGGATGGCGGAAAATATTTGCCGACGATGGCAGTGAAGAGAGTTTTTCAACCCATATTACTCCTGCAGATACGGTAATCTCAGGTATTATAGCCGCCGCCTTTGCCGACCATATGATTGCCTCATTACCTGACAAAGATTCTCTCACTATACTTATCGGGATTGATACACGACCGACTGGTCCGACAATTGCGGACAGCATTACCCGAATCCTGCTTGCAAAAAATATACGAGTTAAACATCTTTTTATATCTGCCGCCCCTGAGTTGATGGCTTATTCTGCAGTTAATGAATTTGTTGACGGATTTATTTATATAACAGCCAGTCACAACCCGGTAGGCCACAATGGTCTTAAATTCGGCAGGGACGGAGGAGTCTTTGACCAGGAAGAAGCAGCTGTTCTCATAGCAAGATTTAGGGAGTATTGTAGAGATACAAACCTCCCGGAAAAACTCGCAAATATGGAACAGACTGTAACACCGGAAAAGTATCTTAATACTTTAAAACAAATTAGCAGAAATAAATATGAGGCACTTGATACCTATCGTGAATTCACTATCATGACAGCTGCAAGCACACAGGGAATTTGCGGCCAGGATCAGGTACTCAGTAAAATCCGTACGTATACTGAGAATATCGGTCTTGGGATTGTTGCAGAATTAAATGGAAGTGCAAGAACCTGTTCCATAGATATACCTTTTATGAAAGAGCTTGGAATTCAAATGCATGCTGTTCATGCTGAACCGGGTGATATCGCACACAGAATAATCCCTGAAGGATTCAGCCTTGATGAATGCAGGTCAGAATTGGAAAAAGTCTATACAGATGATCCCTCATACCTATTCGGATATGTACCTGATAATGATGGAGACCGCGGTAATATTGTTTATATTGATGAAAACACCGGATTAGCAAAGGCTTTAGAGGCTCAGGAAGTATTTGCTCTTGTGGTAATGTCGGAGCTGGCTTTTTCAGAGTATTCAGAGGATAGAAAGAACGGAACAACCAAACAAGCAGTAGTGGTTAATGGACCAACATCCATGCGTATTGAGGCAATTGCCCAGGCTTTTGGAGCAGAGGTTTTCCGCACTGAAGTTGGAGAAGCGAATACCGTCAATCTGGCTAATAAACTGAGGGAATCGGGTTATTCTGTTCGTATTTTGGGTGAAGGTTCAAATGGTGGAAATATTACATACCCTGCATCCGTCAGAGATCCATTAAATACGTTGCTATCATGCATAAAACTTATGGCTTTACGTGATGGTAATAGAATTGGGGATGGCGAAGGATTATTCAAAATCTGGTGTGACAGATCAGAACAGCCTGAAGCTTACTCCAGAAATTTTACTTTTCCTGACATACTGAAAACCCTGCCCCAATTTATAACTACCGGAGCCTATGAAGAGTGCGCTGTATTAAAAATCCAGGAAACATCTCAGGCCCGGCTAAAGGACGCATATGAAAAACTATTCCTTGATCATTGGGAAAGGGATGCAGAGACAGTATTTAACCCATTAGAAATTTTTTCATGGGATGAAGTTAATACTGAGGGTATAGAAAGCCGGAAGGGAATGGGGAAACAGTTTCGAACAGGACTGGAAACAGGAGGGTTGAAAATTATTTTCTCGAACAGATCGGGTGAAGAAACTGACTATATCTGGATGCGCGGATCCGGTACCGAACCGGTATTTCGTGTACTTGCAGATTGTAAAGGAGCTGATAAAGAGCGTGAAAAAACACTGCTTCGATGGCATACCAATCTTGTGCATAAAGCAGACAGGAAACAATAATACTCATTGACACCATAATTTTTGGGTTGTATCATCACTAAAGGTTGTAAATTATGAAACA
>CAZMOX010000056.1:0-15243 GCA_964567895.1 uncultured Spirochaetales bacterium
AA
Source organism: uncultured Spirochaetales bacterium (assembly GCA_964567895.1). Classification (GTDB taxonomy): domain Bacteria; phylum Spirochaetota; class Spirochaetia; order JABMQR01; family JABMQR01; genus JABMQR01. Next base: position 3 of record CAZMOX010000056.1, read on the forward strand.
TCTGCTGATCGGGACATATTTTCGCATAAAAGAGATTTCCAGAGCACTCTCTGATGCAGAGTGCAATTGCAGCGCTAATCAGATAGAATTCTTCCATTCATTAGCAGCCTCTTTATCAGAAATTATGTAATAAAAGAGCTTGTGTATACTACTCAATCCACCCTACCGATTACCGTAAAATCATGAGGAACATAATCCCGAACCACGCAGATATGCTCTGAGAACTCCGCAACCCAGGGGATCACCTCTTCAGGTTCAAAGTAGGAATATTTTTCACTCTGCACCGGATGATCTGGATCCAGCAGATTAAAAACCACCCACTTTGAAGCTACCTTAAAAAAAACAGGCAATGCATTTTGCAGAAAATCTCTATTGTTTCCTAAATTCAGATTGAAAATTCCTGAGCTGTAGACAACATCATATTTGCCCTCGGGAAACAGATCGCTGGAAAACATATCACCTAAAAGAAAGGAGGCGTCAGGATAACGCCTTTCTGCCTCTTTTACCATATCATCCAGAATATCAATTCCTGTATAAGTAACATCGATCTTTTTATCACGAATAAAACCATACAAATCACCCAAACCACAACCGACATCAAGAATCGACAGACCGGAAATATCCAGCTGATCAGTGAGAACACTAAACCGGCTCAGGTGAGCTTCTTCACTCTCCCAATCAAGTATATGATAGGCTTTATCTTTAGAATTGACGCGGAGTGAGTAATGTTTTTCAATCATCTTCTTTTGCATAGCATCAGTATACTAAGAGTTAAATCAAGTGTCACCCTTAGTTACAGAAAGCATTGCAAAAAACCATGACACTAATTGAAAAATACATTATAATTGAAGATCCTTAGTCAATGCAATGGGAACCTTAGTAACAATCAAATGGAAATTATATGCACAATTTAAGAAAATTTCTTATACCAATAATTCTTATATTTTCAATTCTACCTGCTCTTACGAGTGCTGACCTGATTCCAAAAAAATCAGAATCTCCTGTCCAGCTGCGTAAATCATCTGAGTTTGTTATAGCAATTGAGATGAACAAAGAACCCTTCACTTTCAATCCGCAGAAATCAACAAATATCAACTCAGCTCAACTGTTTACAGCAATTACTGAGGGACTTGTTACATACCATCCATCATCACTTGATCCGGTTCTCGGCGCAGCAAACTTTATTGAACCGTCTGCTGATGGACTGATCTGGACCATATCAATACGTAAAGATGCAAAATTCAGCAACGGCGATCCTATTACCGCATACACATTTCTCAACACATGGTTTCATCTTATCCAACCAGAAACCGAAGGTGACATGGCATCTCTTCTTGATATAATTAAAGGGGTACGTGCATACCGAACCGGCCTGGATACAGACAAGAGGAGAGTTGGAATAAGGGCTATTGATCGTTATACGCTTGAGCTGGAGCTGACAACCCCGGCTCAAGACCTTCTTAATACCCCATATCTTTTTAATATATTATGTCATCATATTTTTTGCGCAATACACCCTGATAATCTGAGAGATCTTGATAATATAACTTCCGAAAATTTTATAAGCAGCGGCCCCTATCAAATTGTTTCTGCAAACGAAGAAGAAATTTATCTGGAAAAAAATCCATACTACTGGGACAAAGATAGTGTAAAATCAGAACATATCAGGATTGAACTACGCAAATCAGGCCTTGACCTTCTCATTGATTTTTCAGGAGAGCTTGTTCATTGGTCAGAAGCATATATACCAATACAGCTCCTGTATGATGAAAACGATGTTATAGCTTATCCCGAGTACTCCACCGGATTTTACTACTTTTCAGAAAATTCCGGCCCCTACTCTAGGCCGAAAGTCCGTGAAGCTCTGTCACTGCTCATCCCCTGGGATGAAATACGTGAAAACGGGAACTTCTTATACCCAACCGAAACCCTGGTACCTCAGGACTCCCTCTATTTTGGGTCAACCGGCATTGCTGGAGCTGATCGGGAGACATCATTTCAACTTCTTGAAGAGGCAGGATTTAAAAATGGTTTCGGACTGCCGACGATCCATATTGCAATTCATCCCGGCGAAGCGCTTGAAGAGATAACAGATCAGATAACAGATATCTGGAGTTCTGAACTTGGAATTACAGTAATCATTGATGTTGTCCCTTTCTCGGTATATCTGGGAGATCCTGAAAATTCTCCCTATACCATGGGATTTATTACCTGGATCGGCGACTTTTACGACCCGTACAGTTTTCTAAATTTATGGTTATCAGACAGTAATTTCAATCCGGGGAAATATCAGAATCCGGAATTTGATTCACTTATCAGGAAAGGTCTTGAACAGGGAAATGATGCTGATCGCTTTATTTATTTTCGTGAAGCAGAAAATATTCTTCTTCAGCAGGCAGCGGTAATCCCCATCTCGCACAGTGTCTCGGTTAATTTTATCAATACTGATATTGTATCCGGCTGGTACCCGAACCTTCTGGATATTCATCCGATGAAGTATTTTGACACCCATGAACCAAGCAGGGATGCTTCAAACTCTTTCTAAACTGCCACATCCATCAGGCTCTGCCGTACATTCGAACCATCTCACTAAACCTGGAAGAGAGCTGTGAATCTGCCGCACCCGGCATCATTCTCCACGACCAGTTATTGGCGCCGACAGTAGAGGGAATATTCATTCGACAATCAGCACTAAGCGAGAGCAGATCCTGCATAGGGAATATCGCATAACGAGCCGGGGAGACCATTACCTGCCGCATCATAGACCAGGAAATATCATCACCTGATCGGGCCAGATATCTACGTACCAGATCTTTTCCATCTTCATTAAGATTATTGTACCAACCAAGAGTTGTATCATTATCATGAGTTCCGGTATAGGCAACACAATTTACCGGGTAGTTGTGAGGCAGAAAATCATTTGCTGCGTCCAATACTCCTGATTCTGTTCGATCAAAAGCAAACTGCAATATCTTCATACCGGGAAGGTTGAATCCATCACGCAGTGCGATAACCTCAGGGGTCATTACTCCAAGATCTTCAGCAATGATCGGGACGTCTCCAAGCTCCTTTTGAATCAGCATAAACAACTTATAACCCGAGGCTTTAACCCAGCGTCCGTTTATCGCTGTCTCTTCACCGGCCGCAACTTCCCAGTAGGCTTCCAGTCCTCGAAAATGATCTATTCTCACAATATCAGTCTGTTCCAGAGCCTTCTTGATCCGAAGCACCCACCACTGCAGGATCTCTTTTTCACAATGATCCCAATCATAGACCGGAGTTCCCCAAAGCTGGCCTGTTTCACTAAAAAAATCTGGAGGCACTCCGGATTGTGCAGAAAAATTCCCATTTGCATCGGTCTTAAACAGACCCAGATTTACCCACGCATCTGCGCTGTCAGCCGCTACAAAAATGGGAACATCTCCTATAAGTTCAATCCCTTTGCGGTTAACATACTGCTTTAATGCTGTCCATTGCTCATAAAAAAAATACTGCAGAACTTTCTGAATCTCAATCTCTTCAGCATACTCCTGAAACCATCTCCCAAGCACCTTAGGATCACGATACCCAAGCCCATGCTCCCAGGTCAAAAACCATCTTGAATCATTATATTTTTCAGTTGCTACAGCAAACAAAGCATAATCATTCAGCCATTTACTGTTATCAGCACAAAAATTCTCATACCCGGAACGATTTTCTCCATCGAAAAATTCAACAAACTTTTCAGCCGCTGTAATAAGCAAATCTCTTTTTCGTAGCTCAACAAGTGAGAAATCTACTCTTCTGTCGGTTCCTGCATACGCAGGAGCGCTCTCAATATCATTCTGTAAATCATAGGTTCTGTGAATCTGTTTTTCTGTCAGCAACCCTTTCTCCACAAGAATATCCAGACTTATCAAATAAGTATTTCCGGCAAAGCTTGATCTGGCTGAATAAGGAGAGTTTCCATAGCCGGTCGGCCCCAAGGGAAGTATCTGCCAGAGCTTAACAGAACAGTCAGAAACGAAGTCAGCAAACTTATATGCTTCAGGCCCAAAATCGCCAATTCCGTAGGAACCCGGGAGGGATGTCGGGTGTAAAAGTATTCCTGAAAATCGCTCATTTCTCATATTTTCATAATACGGCATTTCATTCCCTTTGACTATCCTAACACTATTGAGTATAATTAGATTTATGAATTCTACAAGCAAAAAAACGGCATTTTCAGTTGGTGAGCATATCGTATACCCGCTTCAGGGCGTGGGTATTATTAAAGAAATTGAAGATAGAGATTTTAAAGGAAAGCCCATTTCCTATTACATTATTTATCTTGATATAACAGACATGACGGTAATGATTCCTGTTGAAAAAGCAACAGAACTGGGAATCAGAGGAATTGTAACTCCGGCAGAAGCACAGGAAGCTCTTGATTCACTATCCAGTATATATGAACCTGTAACTATTGACTGGAAGCTTCGGTACCAAATGAACCTGGATCTTCTCAAAGAGGGAACTGTTATCACTATTGCATCTGTAGTTCAGGCTCTTTATCACAGAAGTAAAATAAAAGAGCTCCCGGTTCAGGAACGTAAACTTTTTGACAGTGCTTTGAAAATTCTCATAGATGAAATGTCATTTTCCTTCAACAAAGAAAAAAAAGAGATTGAGGAGATGATCTTCACCAGACTGGAAGCCTGAGAGTGACGACCAGAACTCCTGTATCCATTTTGATAACTGCAGCAGGAAACAGTTCAAGATTTAGGGAAACATCAGATAATCATCTAAAAAAAGAGTTTCACCCTCTACAGGGGGAAACCGTTCTCAGTAAAACAATTCGTACATTTATCGAAGCTCTCAGTGATTCAGCATATGATCCAAAAAGCTTACTAATAACCTGTACACCAGGACTCTCTTCAGCAACCAGTGAGATTGTAAAAACCTTGAATATTCCTTCACTGACCAGGCTCCTGTTTGTTGAGGGTGGAAAATCCCGCCAGGAATCTGTACGTAATGGTCTTGAGACAATTGCCGCAGCAACCAAATTAGACACTCCTCCAAAACTAGTACTAATTCATGATGCGTCCCGTCCATGGGTAACAAAAGAGATAATCCTCGCTACTTTGAATGCTGCTTTGATCTTTGGTGGTTCCGCGCCGGTTATTCCGCAGGTTGATGCCTTGAAATCTATCGATAACGATGGGTTAATCGATGGGCATCATGATCGTGGATATTTTGTCGGCGTTCAAACTCCGCAAACCTTTTGGTTTCCCGAAATACTAAAAGCTCATAAAATGGCAAAGAAGCATAATAAAAAATGTTATGATGATACCGAAGTTTTTACTTACTGGGGCGGAAGAGTTAAAACAATTCCGGGAGACCCTGTAAACAGAAAGATTACATTTTTTTCTGATATAGCAAAATTCGAAGTTCAAGGAGCACACAACTAATGAGAATTGGCTTCGGCAGCGATACACATAAACTTGTTCCGGGAAAACCGCTAAAACTTGGCGGGATAGCTATAGAATCTCCGACTGGAGCTGAAGCTCATTCAGATGGTGATGTACTTATCCATGCACTTATTGATGCACTGTTAGGCGCAGCAGCAGCAGGAGATATTGGAGAAATATTTCCTCCCGGAGACCCGGAATGGAAAGATGCGAACAGTATGGATTTATTGGAAATCGTTATAGAGAAAATCCGGGTTGTCGGTTTCTCATTGGGAAATATGGATTCTGTTATTTATCTGGAAAGACCCAGCCTTAAACCTTATAAGAATACAATCCGAAAAAATATTGCAGATTTTCTCCTGATGGATTCAGACCATATATCAATTAAAGCAAAAACTGCTGAAGGATTAGGTCCCATTGGGTTAGGAGAAAGCATCTCAGCAGAGGTTGTAGTTCTTCTGGAAAAAACTGAACCTGACGCCTGGGTGTAAGTACTTTTTAGACAAAAAAAGAGCGGCATAAACCGGCTCTTCTCAATAGTCACTATAAGTAACTAATACAGTTCTTACTCTTGTGATATTAACATAGTTTTAGGATCAAGTTTCAAGGCCATTTTGTGCGGCTCAAGGCTGCCGTGATCCCTAACTACCGTCATCTGCACATGGTTGTCCTTATATTTAAGACCGATCAGAACATCAAGTTTATCAAGAACTTTACTCAATGTCTCAGGAACTCCATACTGATCCACTTCTACATCCTTTAAAACAGGAGAGACGCTAAACCAGACTTCAATATTCATTTCAGCAGCAAATTTCTTGATCTTATCCAGATCTGATCCATCTATAATAGTCATCTTGTAACCATCAAAGAACACGGCATCTGCTTTAAATCCGCCATCTTTGATCATCGCTTTAAGACTACTCAGAATCTGCTCAACAGTTGCATTATCCTGGCTAAAATTCAAGATTACACGATGTTTGATTACTTCATCATGCACATCCATGGCATCATCAAGATCTCTCTTCCTTGAAATCTCTTTAAATATATCTTCGTACCAGGAAATTACATGACCGACATTCCGGGAAAAAGAGACATGAATAACCTGCTCATCTTTGAACAGCTTATCAGTTGCCATATGCACCAGACATGCTGTTTTCCCTATTCCCTGCCGGGATGCTATAACTCCAAGTTTACCTTTACCAAGGCCTCCGTGGATGGATTTCTCTAAAATCCGCAAAGGACTTCTTTTAATTAATTCTTCTCTAACCATCTATTTATTCCCTCCAAACAGGTCTTCTATTTTCTGGATTCCTTTTTTCTCTTCTCTTCATAAGCTTTCTTCAGTTCCTCAGAAACACTTTGCGGAACCTTGCCGTATTTTGAAAATTCCATGGTGAATTCAGCTTTACCCTGAGACATTGATCGAAGGGTTGTTGAATAACCGAACATCTCACTCAATGGTACATCTGCTTCAACGGTACAGAAGGTTCCTTCCTCAACCACACTTACAATTATACCACGACGCTGATTAATGCTGCCAAAAATATTACCCTGAAATTCTGTAGGCCCTTCAACACTTACTTTCATGATCGGCTCAAGAATAATAGGTTTTGCTCTTGGATACACATCACGGAAAGCTCCAAGGGAAGCTGACTGAAAAGCCATATCCGATGAGTCTACCGCATGATACTGACCATCATTGATAGTGATCTTAATTCCAACAATCGGAAATCCAATCAATGTGCCTTTGGACAAGGCTGACTTAAAGCCTTTGTTACAGGAAGGAATATATTCTGTGGGAATAACGCCACCCTTAATCTTATCAACAAACTCATAATCACTCGCATGATTAGGTTCAATAAAACCGGCAACACGCCCATACTGTCCTGAACCACCAGTCTGTTTCTTATGTGTATAATTAAAATCAGCCATTTTGCTGATAGTCTCTCTATAAGCTACCTGTGGTCTGCCTGTTTCAACTACCGCTTTGTACTCTCGTTTCATTCTTTCGATATATACTTCGAGGTGCAGTTCTCCCATTCCCTGAACGATTGTCTGATTTGACTCAGGATCAACATAGGTCCTGAAAGTTGGATCTTCTTTGGTAAAACGGTTGAGTGCTTTTACCATATTATCAGCTGATTTTTTATCGATCGGATCGATAGCCAGGCTGATTACCGGGTTCGGTACAAACATACTGGTCATGGATAAATTCAGTTTAGGTGCGCAGAAGGTATCACCTGATGCACATTCAATACCAAACAGTGCAGTTATATCACCACAAACTGCTTCCTGGATATCTTCCATGTTACTTGCATGCATTCGTACCAGTCGGCCAACTTTGAATTTCTTTCTTGACCGCACATTATAGAGCTCATCACCCTTTTTAATTGATCCCTGATATACACGGATATAGGTGAGCTGCCCGTACTGCCCATCTTCCAGTTTAAATGCAAGAGCGACGTTCGGTTTAGTCTCATCTGATTCGAGAATAATTTCTTTTTCATCATCATCTAAATCTAATGCTTTGTTCTCAACTTCCGTCGGATTGGGAAGAAATTTTATGACTGCATCCATTAAGGGCTGAATTCCCTTGTTCTTATAAGCAGTTCCCATAAATACAGGTGTCAGGTCAAGGGAGAGTGTTCCCAATCTGATTGCCTCAAAAACTAATTCCTCAGTAACAGCCTCTTCCAGCATAGCTTCCATGAGCTCATCAGAGTAGAGGGATACTGCATCAAGCATTATCTCCCGTTTCTCTTCAGCTTCATCCTGGAGGTTCGCAGGGATCTCTTCATATCGTACTTCTTCACCCTGTGGGCCGTCAAAGTAGATTGCCTTCATGGTAATTAAGTCGATAACCCCTTCCATACGATCTTCAAGACCTATAGGAATCTGCATAAGAACTGCTTTATGGCCAAGCTTGGTTTTAAGCTGTTCTGTAACTTTATAGGGATCCGCACCGGTTCTGTCACATTTATTAATAAAGGCAACTCTCGGTACATTGTATCGTTTCATCTGCCGGTCTACCGTAATAGATTGTGACTGTACACCACCAACTGAGCAGAGAACCAAAACAGCTCCATCAAGAACCCGAAGAGATCGTTCTACTTCAATGGTAAAATCCACGTGACCCGGGGTGTCGATAACATTAATATCATAATCTTTCCAGGTTACATTTGTTGCTGCAGAAGCGATGGTAATTCCCCTCTCCTTCTCCAGTTCCATTGAGTCCATGGTTGCACCGACTCCATCTTTTCCACGAACTTCATGGATTGCATGTATTCTATTACAATAGAATAACATCCGTTCTGTAAGTGTAGTTTTTCCTGAGTCAATATGGGCACTTATGCCGATATTTCTCATCATACTAATGTCTGCCATATCTTTTTCCTCATATTTCCCGGCATATCCCGGTTGTAAATGTTCATGCTGAAATACCAAAATCGTTACAAACTGTGGTATACAGATTGAAGAGATGCTCATTTTGATGTTCAAGCTAATATTTTTATGATTTATTAAAAGCTGCGTTAATCAGCCGTCAAGTTTCAAATTAATAAAAAAAGCGCATCGCGACAGGATTCTAGTATAGTTCCGTTTTTTATTCAATCCTTTTACTCCCGGATTTGCATAAACCGGTAAGAACCGTGTAGAATGGGGGGGAGGAAGAAGGAGAACCATATGTCCACACTTTTTACAAAAATCATTCAAAACGAGATACCGTCTGTTAAAATTTATGAAGACGAATTATGTATTGCAATTCTGGATATTGCCCCGGTAAATAAAGGCCATGTATTGGTAATTGTTAAAGATGAATATGAAACACTACTGGAATGTCCCGATGAAATTCTATCTCATTTAATCACAACCACAAAACGGCTTGCAGCTGAAATGAAGAAAAAGCTTAAATTCGATGGCTTCAATATTATGATTAACAATGGGGCGGCATCCGGGCAGGAAGTTCCGCATTTTCATATTCACATAATACCCAGATTTAAAAATGATGGGAAAACCCCGGCTTTAAAGAAAGATCAGTACCTGGAAAATGAGATGATAGATTTCGGCAGGATTTTATCAGAATGAATAGAAAGGTATTAATACCCTGCGCCCTCTGCCCGGACAACCAAAGGTTGTCTTTTCGGAAATGGAACCATCATGTTGGTTCCGCTTCTCTCGCTCGTTTGAGGATCAAAAAACTTACAAATAGCCGCAGCTGCCGAATTCTTACATACTACTGTTATGTTGCGAAAATGAAAAATACCGAGTACAATACTCTCATGGCATCATGTTATTTTTGCGGAACACAATTGCCGCACGGAGAAAGAATTTACCGAACCACAATTTGTGATGATTGCGGGAAACCCATTAAAATCTGCTTAAATTGTGAGTTCTATGATCCCTCATCACATTATGAGTGCCGGGAAGACATCGGAGAACCTGTACGGGAAAAAGATACTGCTAATTTTTGCGACTACTTCTCTGCAGGTAAAAAAACTCTGGGGAAAAATGGGGAAGATCCTCATAAAAAAGCAGTGGATACATTTAACAACCTCTTTTCTGATTAATGACCATAAAAAGTTCAAATAATCATTTTAAAATTGCTGATTCATCCTTTACCATATATATTAGAATATACAACTAATAATGAAAGTTGAAAGGAGATACATATGCTTCAGGAAGGAATAAAGGCCCCGGATTTTACGCTGCAAAGCACAAATGGTCTAGATATAAATCTATCTGATTTCACCGGAAAGAAAGTGATTCTCTATTTTTATCCACGTGATAACACCCCCGGGTGTACTGTTGAAGCCTGTGAATTCAGAGATGCATACGAAGAGTATCAAAACGCCGGTGCCGTAATTATAGGCATCAGTCCAGATACTGTTTCAAAACATAAGAGTTTCAGCGGGCAATATGATTTACCATTTCTACTTCTTGCGGATACAGAAAAAGAGGTTATTAAAGCCTACGGCGCAGAAAAAATTAAACATGCAGCGGGTAAAACTACAATGGGTATTCAACGCTCGACTTTTGTAATTGATGAAGAGGGAACTATTATTAAGGTTTTCCCCAAGGTCACTCCAGCCGGACATGCAAAAGAGATACTGAGATTTATAGACGGGATTTAGCTCTTCGTATATTTTTGTTGAAATTTATTGTTTTGCATGTCCCCAAAATGCTGCTATTTTTTTCGATACGTCTTTTTTACATACATTACGGCATGCCCCTATGGACTGTTATACGCCAATACGGTATTGTCCTTAAAGCGATCTTGAGTACAAGATGATCTTGAGTACAAGATTTATGCGTTCAAGGTTTGTCAGTTTGCAATTAGTTAAGCATACATAATCAATTTCAAGAATTCAGGAGTAAATTTTGTTATTTTACTGAATTCTGAAAATAGTCTTTTGAAGTTTCTAATAGCCTGCACATATATGTAGACTATTAACATCCAACTAAATCTGAAACTTCTTACACAACCAATATACAATGAAGGATTTTTTTACATGCCACAAAGAATTCGTAACAATGCTATTCGTAATATCGCTATTATCGCACACGTAGATCATGGTAAAACTACCCTTGTTGATGCAATGTTCAAACAAAGCGGTGTATTCCGTGACGGCCAGCTCGTAGAAGAGCGACTCATGGATAGCATGGATCTGGAAAGAGAACGGGGAATAACCATCTCGGCAAAAAACTGTGCAATTAACTGGAAAAAAACAAAAATCAATATTCTCGATACACCAGGTCATGCCGACTTCGGCGGAGAGGTTGAGAGGGCACTCTCCATGGTTGATGGAGCCATTCTCCTGGTTGATGCTGCGGAAGGCCCCCTGCCCCAGACCAGATTTGTATTAAGTAAAGCACTGCAGGCAGGACTTAAGCTGCTAGTAGTCATTAACAAAATAGACCGCCCCGATGCACAACCCGAACGTGTTCACGATGAGGTTTTAGAGCTCCTTCTGGATCTTGATGCCCATGAGGATCAGCTGGATTTTCCCATGCTCTATGCAATTGGTAAGGACGGAACAGCAACAGCCTCCCTTGATAATCCGGGCACAGATCTGCGCCCCCTCTATGATATGATTATTGAAGAGATACCAGGACCAACCTATCATCCTGACGAACCCTTCCAGATGCTTGTATCTGACCTCTCCCACTCAGATTATCTGGGAAGACTGGCAATCGGGAAAGTGATAAATGGAACTGTCAAGGCAAAGGAGAAGTTGGTCTGCTTGGGGATGCATGATAAAAAGACTCCTCTTAACGTATCAAAACTTCAGGTATATGAAGGAGCTTCACTCAAAGATGCTGAAGAGGTGAACCCCGGAGATATAGCTGTTCTTGCCGGCATAACCGATGTACATATTGGTGATACCATCTGTAACAGAGAGTTTCCAAAAGCCCTCAAAAGAATATCCATTGATGAACCGACCATTGCTATGAGATTCAACGCAAACAACTCTCCTTTTTGTGGAAGAGAAGGTAAATTCGTACAGTCCAGCAAATTGCGGGAACGTCTGAATAAAGAAGCTTTGAAAAATGTTTCCCTGCAAGTTGAAGAACAGAGTAACTCGGAAGGAATGATCGTGAAGGGCCGTGGAGAATTTCAGATGGTCATTCTTATGGAAACCATGCGTCGTGAGGGTTTCGAATTCTGCGTAGGACAGCCCGAAGTCATCTTTCACTATGAGAATGGTAAAAAGATGGAACCGATAGAGCATGTTTTTGTTGACTGTGAGGAAGCTTATACCGGAATAGTCACAGAGAAACTCTCAAAACGAAAGGGAATTATGACCGCATACATCAATCATGAGAGCGGACGTACCAGACTAGAGTTCAGCATCCCTTCCAGAGGTCTGATTGGGTATCGTGATGAATTCCTGACTGACACCCGAGGAACCGGATTGATGAACTCATATATTAGCGGTAATGAACCGTACCGTGGTGATTTTCCCGGGCGTCAGACAGGATCTCTATTAGCAGACCGCCAGGGTGAAGGTGTCCCCTATGCATTGTTCAATCTGGAACCAAGAGGGCAACTTTTTATAAAACAGGGAGATCCGGTATATGAAGGAATGATTGTAGGTGAACACAATCGTGAGAAAGACCTGAATGTGAATCCCTGTAGACCTAAGAAGCTCTCCAATGTCAGAGCTTCCGGAAAAGATGATGCGGTAACTCTGACACCAATCCTGCCCATGACACTTGAACGTGCAGTGCAGTACATACATGAAGACGAACTGGTTGAGGTTACTCCTAAATCAATACGACTAAGAAAAACAATTCTTTCGGCTGCTGCCAGAAAACAGAGTGGGAAGCGTTCATAATACTGGTTCTTAACACAACTGAAGCCCTGTATGCTGAATGATAGTGCCAAAATGGGTTACTCTCTGATAATCTCCCGCATGCAGGATATCCCTTTCACAACCGGATATTCCCATGATAATAGCATCGTAGACCCCATCGTCAAGCCGCTGCAGCAAAAGCTCTTTGCTATTCTCCGGAACCATCAACTTGACCAATGCCGGTATTGCAAAGCACCAGAGAGTAGGAGATGTCATTACCATGACGCCTGGAAATCCCAATCTGAATTTTATCAGATCAAGATGCTTAGACTTCAGGGGTTTACCAGGGGGCAATAAAAACAGATGCTCACTATCGACAGCCTTCTCCATAAGTGCCTTTGGGGCCGGCACCATCGTTTTGATAGTGGGGATTTCATAAAAGGCCCGTTGTATGTCGATCCAGGGAGGAACTTCCTGAACAGTACCGTCTTCGTCGAACAGCATCATTGCAATAAGTTTCTCAATCCTTTCACTATTGAAGCGAATCAATGTATCTGTTTCCGCCGTTGTGAAAGCTTTTTTATACCAGCAATCATAAGGCGAATACTTACGGCATATTTCCGGCTGACTGGAAGTACCATGAATACTGCATTTCCCCATGGCTTTATGAAAAAAACAGCAGTCCGCATGATAAAAAAGCTGCCATTGACCATTATCCTTCAGAACAGGAACTAATCCCTCGAACCAGCACAAATCAGCCATTAGCATCATCTCAGAACGTGTCTCAATAGAAAGATCACAAAGCGGCAGATATGAGCAGCAAAAGGCCCCCCCGCAAGTTGAACAGGGAGATTCCAGCCAATCAGAATCGTTCAGAATAATAGTATCATCTACATCCAAAGTTCACCTCTTTCACAGTTGAATTGGTCCATGCTGCTTATAACAAACAATAATGTATTCCTTGAAATTAATCTTATTTTTGAGAAAATTGATAAAGGTCAGTATATGCTTCCCGAGCTGATGCGGGTTATCAGCCTGAACAGTTGATCTACTGAGTATCGGCTTCTGCCTTAAAAGTATCCAGCATTTTCTGCGGTAATTTTACCGGCCGTTGTGTCTTTAAATCCATGGTATATCCTCTCTGGACTCCAGCACAGTGAACAGTATCACCCTGCACAATCTCATGACGAAGCTCCCATTTTGTACCACCTGCCTTACTCATCCAGCACCGGCCTATCGGTTTGTCATGAATGGTAAACGGACGCAAATAATCCAATTCGGTATGCATAAGAACAGGAGCTATTCCCTCTTCGATCATTTTCTCAAAGGGGTATACAATATCAAGCATATGATGACGCATATCTTCGAACCAGCGGATATACACGATATTACTTACATACCCCATTACATCGACATCGTATGCGTGGATGTAGAGATCAGCTTCAACTAATAGCGGCTTAATTTCCATAGGAACCAGTATACAGATTTGCAGAGACGGAGGAAAGTATATTATTCCTCTAAACTAGGGCCTCTAAACTAGTGCCTCCGTCCCTGCAGTCAGGATAGTAATGTATTCGGAACCCCATTTTTCAGATAACTTTCCAGGGCTTGTACAACACCTATTAATTGACCTTGCTTCCCTTCCGGAGAATGGCTTGCGACATGGGGTGATATAACGACATTGGGTAGCTTATGAAAAGGCAATTTAGATCCTGTTGCCTGCGGCTGCGCTTTGGAGGGATAATCATACCAGACATCCAGCCCGGCGCCTGCCATCTTCCCGGAGGAGAGCGCATCATACAAAGCATCTTCATTAACTATCTTACCCCGACCCACATTTATCAGAAAACTGCCGGTAAGTTTATCAATATTTGATTGGTTGATAAGATTATCTGTTTCAGGATTGATCAGCAAGGCAATAAACAAAATCTCAGCAAACTCGAGAGCCTCACCAATTGAAGCAGTTACTGAATCAAAATATTGAGGGATATCAGATTCCCGTCGATACCCTTTGATTTTACCATCAAATCCACTCAGGAGTTTTGCTATTCCCTGTCCTATATCCCCTGTTCCCAGAATACTCACCTGCTTCCCCTGCATTGAGAACCAGTAATCAAAAGGCTTAAGCGGTTTGCCGGTACGATGCCAGTTTCCTGCACCCATATCAGTATGAAATTCCACGACTCTTCCGCATGCTGCCATAGCTAATGCAAGTGCTCTTTCTGCTACTATCAGGCCATTTCCGGGACTGTTGGCGGCAAGGATTCCCCGTTTCCTGAAAAAATCGAAGTCAATATGCGCTATGCCGGTAAAAGGAATTATGAGTAGTTTTAAATTTACTGCAATTTCAGCATCTTCCGGGGAGAGATTCCCGTAAATAAGCACATGTGCACTTTTCAATCCTTCGCGATACTCCTTTTTGTTCTGTGCATACCTAAACTGATGCTCGGGAAATGACTCTTTCAACGGCAGCACTATTTCCGGGAATTCTTCAACAAGGTGAGAGTAAAACAGGATATTCAT
>CAZMOX010000057.1:0-15158 GCA_964567895.1 uncultured Spirochaetales bacterium
TTCAGCATCACGAATAGCTTTCAAAGCCAGAGTATACTCTTTGTCACGGGTTGCGCAGCCGACATTCTGCTGGCGGATAAGGAATTCGATACAGTTGTCACAGGCTGTACACCATTTAATCTCTTCTTCTCTGCCTTCAAGAAGTTTTCGGGGAATATGACTATCGGCCAGAGATTGTCGACCAATTGCGATCATATCACAAACACCTTCCCGTACATTTCGATTGCCCCAGTAGAGAAGTGTATTCTCTTCTTTCTTTCTTGTTACAAGCTTGTTGTTTCCATTGTTCAGAACAGAGTAGGCCGATCCAATTACGGCTGTTTCGGGTTTCACTACGTCATTAACCGCTTTCTGAAAGGTGAAGTGAGTATAAACATCCCTCGGAATATTTCTGTCGGGTTGTGAAAGAGCCAGTGTGATTGAGGGGGATCCCGCAGATACAATTATAAATTTTGCGCCACGAGCCTCAAGACCCTTGCAGAGTTCAAGGGATTCACTAATGTCCATGATAGGTGAATCTGGCCCTGCGCTTCCCTGTCCTCCGGGAAATCCTTCCCAGATTGAGACTTTTGATCCCACAATAAAATCCGGGTCATTGATCTCTTTCATAATTTGTTCATAACATTCGTAGACGAATCTTGTCCTGTTTTCGAATGAACCGCCGTATTTCCACTTTCTATCATTATATGGTCTGGTTAGTTGTGATCCTAAATAGCCATGGCAAACCTTGAAATCAATACCATCTGCACCGGCATCGTGTGCAATTTTAGCAGAGAGTACAAACTGATCCTGGATTTTTTTGATATCATCTTCCTGTAGGAGCTCGCCGCCAAATCCCGGTAGAGGTTTAACGGTGACTCTTTTTGAGAAATCAGGATGACTAATCTCTCCGGAGTGAGTGAGCTGCCAGAGGAACAGGGCCTCTTTATTGATACTTTTCATTTCAGCGGTGAATTTTTCCAGAGGTTTTTGGTTGTGCGGCATTATCGACAACTGATTTAGCCGGCCTCGGGATTCATATCCTATCGTAATAGCTTCAAGCACAATAACTCCGCAGCCGCCTTCAAAATGATTTGCATACCTTCTGTAGGTTTTTGGTCCCGGATTTCCGTTTTCATCTGAATCACAGCACTCCATTGCATTTATAGCAAAGCGGTTGGATGATGTTCTTGTTCCGATTTTCATCGGTTGAAATAATGGATCTTTTTCATGCATAACTAACTCCTTTTTCTTGTTTAAACGGTATTCTTCTGATAAGTGATTGTCTATCTCAAGCCTGTTCATCAGACATTATCCTTCTTTTATGTAGTGGCCGGGAACAAATTCCGACCCTAATGATTTTAATTTTCCATTGTGCCGTCAAAGTCAACATTTGAGGCAGAAAAGTTATACTTTTGGCAGAATTCAAAAGACTCTTTCGCCCCAAAATCTCTATCCATACCATTATCTTCCCACTCTACAGAGAGCGGACCTTTATATCCCACATCATTAAGCGCACGGATGATCTCTTCAAAATCAACATCTCCATGTCCGAGTGACCGGAAATTCCATCCGCGATTTGCATCGCCGAATGGGAGGTGGGAACCCAGGATTCCGCTTCTGCCGTCAAGAGTAACTGCGGCATCTTTCATGTGTACATGATAAATCTTATCTCCGAAATCTCTGAGGAACAGATGCGGTTTTACACCCTGCCAAATGAGATGGCTTGGATCAAAGTTGAGACCCAGAGTATTACGATAATCGAACTTCTCAAAAAGCCGTTTGGTTGTCCAGTAATCATAGGCAATTTCTGATGGATGTACTTCGAGAGCAAATTTTACTCCCTGTTTATCAAACTCATCAAAAATAGGGGTCCATAGATCGTATATAAGCTGATAGCCATCTTCAATCATCTCTTCAGATGTCATGGGAAATGAGTAGAGATATTTCCATATCGGGGAACCCATAAATCCGGTTACCACTTTGCAGCCCATAGCATTTGCAGCTTTAGCGGTATTTTTCATCTC
This sequence comes from uncultured Spirochaetales bacterium, assembly GCA_964567895.1. Lineage (GTDB taxonomy): Bacteria > Spirochaetota > Spirochaetia > JABMQR01 > JABMQR01 > JABMQR01. The sequence goes on from CAZMOX010000057.1 coordinate 2,007, forward strand.
TTCTATGCCCCATTCTCTAATTGCTTCCGGCTTCCCTGAGAATTCAGCAGGAGCAAAGCCATCGAGTCGGGGATCCCATTTGTCTCCTACACATTGTCCGATCAGGTGTGATCCGATTGCCCAGCAGTTAAGTCCGTTCTCTGAAAGGATTGCTTTTCTCCCTTTCACATATTCAGAATCTGCAGCGGCTTTCCTGACATCCAGGTGATCGCCCCAGGTGCATATCTCAACACCTTCATAGCCGAAGGATTTAACAAGTTTGCATGCATCATTGAAAGAAAGATCTGCCCACTGTCCGGTAAAGATTGTAATTGGTCGACTCATAATATATATCTCCTTATTTAAAATTTGATCCAAATTGCGCCCTTATTTGAGCTTTCTACACATTTCTCTATAAACCTGACTCCCTGTGCTCCTTCTCTGGGAGTGGGAAAATCCATATCATCCGGCGTCAATGTCTCCCCTGCTTTTTTCTTTGCTACCGCACCTATGAACGTGGTGTAGATAGTTCCAAATGCTTCAAAATATCCTTCAGGATGTCCGGCGGGAGTTCTGCAGATCGAGGATGCCCGGGGATAAAAGCTGTCACGGCCGCGGCTTAAGGTTTGTATGGGTTTATCCAGAAAAGTAACCTTCAGGTAGTTTGGATTTTCCTGTTTCCACACAAGTGATCCTTTCGATCCATACACTCTTATACTCAGGTCATTATCATGCCCGGCGGCAATTTGTGAACTCCAGTAAACACCCGTTGTTCCGCCCCTGTAATTGACCATTATTGTGGCATTATCATCCAGCACTCTGCCTTCAACAATTTTGTCTAATCTGGCGCAAAGGGTATCAATCTCCAAACCGGTAATATAAGAGACGAGATTTTCTACATGGCTTCCAATATCACCCACACAATTTGATATACCGCTTTGTGCCGGATCAGTCCGCCATACAGCCTGTTTATTGTTTGGATCCTTTTCGATGGGTTCTGCCAGCCATTCCTGAGGATACTCAGCATTAACAAAGCGAATATCACCGATTTCTCCCTGTTTAATCATCTCCTTTGCCTGTTTAACAGCGGGATATCCGGTATAGGTATACGTAACACAGAATAGCAGATCTTTTTCAGCTGCAAGGGCGGCGAGCTCTTCTGCTTCCTCCGCGTTGGTAGTCAGCGGTTTATCACAGGCAACATTAATACCGTTTTGCAGGAATGTTTTTGCAATCTGAAAGTGGCTGTTGTTGGGAGTTACTATAGATACAAAATCTATACCATCTTCCCGTTTTCCTTCAACTTCAGCCATCTCTTTATAGGAGACATACAGCCTCTCGTTGTCCAGGTGCAGTGCTTCTCCGGCAGCCAGTGTTTTGGCACTCTCTCTTGAAAAACAGCCGGCGGTTAATACCGCTTTCCCATCGAGTCCTATTGCCCGGCGATGAACATCACCGATGAAGGATCCTTCACCTCCACCTACCATCCCATAGGTGATAACTCCGGTTTTTCCTCCGTCTTTACTTGCTTCAATCATAATACTCCTCCTTAATTTATCTCTTAAACTAATCCTGTCATATCCAGGGGATATTATCCACATTGATATCCGGGCCAAAAAACTTATACAGAACTATATTCTCATCACCGGTATTCTCTATGGTATATCCTGTTTCGGCTCTATCCGCAGTTATAAGTAATTCATCATGACTTTCCCGGAGGGAAACTATCTGTCCTTCCAGTTCAATTCCGGCAACAATACCTTTTCCGCGCCACATGAAAATGCCGTGAACACCCAATTCTTTATTGAAAAAACTCTCTCCTGGTTCTACCGTAACCCGTTTGCCGCTGAATTTTACTGTGTTATACCAAACCCACTCTTCCCAGGCTCCTTCTGTTTGCGTTTCTTCGACCATTTGAGGGCTAAGATGATGGTTTTCATAGAAATAAGGATCTGCATTTGCTTCCCAGTCAATTAAGTCGAGTACAGATGCTTCGTTATATTTTTCCCATTTTTCTTCGGGAATATGATGATGTAACAGTTCCTTTCCAATTTTTAAACCCTCAATTTCAGCCTGAAGAACAGCCATAACGTCAGAAGATTCCTGAAGTTCAAGCGTCAGTGCTGTTCCCGGAGCATGCAGTAGTCCGGCGGGAATATGAAATCCTTCACCGGGTATATTCATATATGCTCTGGAATACTTTAGAATCTCTTCCCCCTCCCATTTTTCCAGGTAGGGGAGAAAAATCTCTTTCTGCTTATTTTCTCTCACAATTGAGGGATGTACCCCAAAAAAGGTTTCAGGGTGGGGTCCAAGAGGTTTATCCAGAAAGTGGTATGCCTCTTCTTTTGAGTTCATACCTACTCTAAGTGCATCCTCATCCTTCTGATGAAGGTGATAAAATATTCTTGTTCCAAAATCATAGATTTTTAGCAGACGGCCAAGAACGTCGTGGGTTTTTGCATATTTATGTCCGAGGATCTCTTCTCTGCATACTTCCAAAGCATCAATGAGAAGAATATCTTCACCATCAATATCCAGATAGGAGAGTCCTTCATTTTCAATCTTTACCAGATTATCTACGCGGGTTTCGGATGCCAGCCACCTTTCGCAGATGTATCCGCTTGCCCCTGCATCATATTCCTGTTCTGTTAAACCAAGCCTTTTGCCAGGCGGCATAAAGTCTCTGGAGACCCAGGCAGGACGCAGAGATAGAATACCGTTATTTTTTTTGAGTTCCCGTAGTACTGTACTGCGGATTGTATTTTTATCCATGTCACTCTCCCGCTTGTTTTTTAAACCGTGCAGAAGGGTGTTTCTATATGTGTGTAATTATGATAAACCCGCTTTTAGTAAAAAACAAGCGTTTAATTGGATTTGGTGTTATTTTTTGGATCATAAAATTGATTAAGATACTCAATTCCATAGGGAAATGGGGTTGCAACCTCTATTTCAATCAGCTCAGGAGAATTAGTGAGGAGTTTGATTTTGGATTGGAGACTTTCCAGTTCCAGATTTGCCAGACAGAGCTCAATGGGATCATCTCTGGAAGGTACGAATAGTAAGCCCTCTTCTCTCTGGATGAGTTTATCAATTTTTTTCCGTTTTCTGTCAGGGATGAGTTTGGAATTGAGACGAATGCGCATAATAAGAGTCATCTTTCGTATACGGCTGTTTATTGATACAGTTCCATTGGTAATATTCAGCGTAAGTGTTCTTATAAGGAAATAGAAGGCTCTTAGTAGTCGATTGTCATCAACAAAAACAATATCCGGAAGATTTTTTGGAGTCTCAATGTTGAATAAAAGCCTGCTGTTTTCGATAGCATTTGTTTTAGGAGGCAGCGTTAATAATTTCTCAAGATTTTCAAAAAGAATTTTTGGATCAGTTCCTCTGTTGTTAAGTTCAGTAGTGCTGAAAACACTCTGAATAAATGAATTTAAACCCTCTGTCAGCAGTTTTAGATGAAGAAACTCAATTGTGTTCTGACTAATGTATTCACCCTCATTCAGCAGCTGCAAAAGTTGCTCTGCCAGATTTGTAAGCACATCTGCATGCCGGGCTGATAGATGCTTTTGTTCAGTATGTGAGGATACTAAAGCTTTCCGTGTATTGATACGGTCTGTAACATCCCGGCTAATCCCTATCAGACCTGCAATATTACCCTGGTCATCATTAAAGGGAGCTTTATAGACTTCAAAAGTTCTCCTTCTGCCGTTTGGATAGGTCATTACCTCCTCATTTTTTATAGCACGGTTATTCTTGAATATCATATCATCCCGTTTTTGAAAAAAATCGGCCGAATCTTTAGGAAAGACTTCATAATCTGATTTTCCGACTATCTGGTCTCTGCTTCTTCCCATTATATCCATAAAAGCCTTGTTCCCACCCATAAGAACACCATGTGTATCCTTAAAGAAAATCAAGTCAGGCGAAGCATCTATAATATTCTGAAGCAGGTCATATGCATTTTCCCGTTCTTTGATAGAGACTCTCTGGCGGTGTTCCAGGGTATTAATGTAGTTATTGCGATATTGTGTCGGACTGATTGATAGGTATTGTTTGAATGTTTTACTAAAATGAGCAGCACTGCTGAACTGAAGTTCTTCGGCAATAAGTCCCAGCGGTTTGTTTGTGGTAAGCAGCAGGTTTACAGCCTCTTCAATTTTAATACGAGAAAAGTATTTCATGGGAGTAGTTCCCATACGTCCTTTAAAGAGGCGGATGCAGTGCGGTTCAGATATACAGAGGTAGCTGCAGAGTTCGTTTAGTTTAAGCTCTTCAAACACTTTTTCCTGCATATATTTTAAAGCTTTCTCAATATATCTGTGGTGGTCTTGATTTTTTTGAATCTGTTTCTGGTAATCCGGAAGATCATAAAGAAATGCCAGAATATTATATCTAGCTGACTCTTTCAGATATTTATTTTGGGAGTTAAGCTTGCCGAGAACCTCCTCCAGAATCATTCGTTGATTGGAGTTTATGGTAAATGATTTCTGTGTAAGTTCTGACTCCAAAAATACCCGTTCTTTCTCTTCCGGTTTCAGAATTACCATAAAATAACCCAATGTTCTTACTGATTTTACGGAGGTTATGGAAAAGTGGTCGCCGGGATGAGTTATAAAAAATGATCCGGATGTGATCAGATACTTTATTTTATTTATCCTGAAAAATCCCTCCATATCTGAAAAGTAGTGCAGTCTATATTCATCCCGCTTCTGAATGATAAGATTGTTAAAATAGTGAGATTTGTCATAAGTATTTGAAAAACTAAGGAAATTGAAATCCTTTATTTCCATTCGGGATCCTCGCTTTTCCACTGCAAGGTGTGTTTAAAGTAGGTCCTTCTCACACAACTTTTCATTAAATATATACAATATATACAATTAAAAAATACATAATAGAGAAATTTAAAAATAGACTGAAGTTAGTGAAATTCATACCAGTTCAGTTTCCCAATTTCTATTTTTCTCTATTATAAAGGATAAATCAGAAAAGTGTTATTTTATTTATTACCCTAAATTTATATAAAATTGATATTAGTAGGTAATTATAATTTGTTGATCATAAATAAATGATAATAATTTGATAGAATTTGTTAGTTTTAAGTATTAAAAAATGAAGCAACTGGGCTGATAATTATCTAGCTGATGTTTTCAGAGTGATTCATCAATTAATATGAGACGAATACGTGCAAGGCAAAGGTTTCTGTGTGTGTGTTTAACATTGCTAAACATAAGTGATGTTTGTTTTATTGATAAAAACTATGGAGGTTTTTTATGAGCAAAAAAGTACTGGTTTTATTGATGGCGCTGATTTTCAGCGTTTCGTTTGTGTTTGCCGGCGGGGATCAGGAAGCTGCCGATGGGGATCAGTTTATAACTATCAACTGGGCACAATGGGCTCCTGCTGACTATCTGCAGAAACTGAGTGACGATTTTACTGCTGAAACCGGAATCCGGGTAATAGTAGAACAAACTCCCTGGGAGACATTTGTACAGAAGTATAATGTGGAAATGATCGCAAGAAGTGATGCCTGGGATATTATAATTGGTGATAGTCAGGATCTTGGAAACATGGCTGACAGCGGCCACTATGTAGACCTGACAGACTTCTTTGCTGAAAATGATCTGGCAAACAAATTCACACCATCCTCAGTTGCAGCTTATGCTGAATATCCTGCAAACTCAGAAAAATACTGGGGAATCCCTGCTGAAGGTGACTGTCTTGGTTGGGCTTACAGAGCAGATCTGTTTGAAGACGCTGACAACATGGCAGATTTTCAGGCTGAATACGGCTACAAACTTGATGTTCCTGCTAACTGGGACCAGATGCTTGATATAGCAGAATTTTTTCATAATCCGGACGAAGGATTCTATGGAATAAGTATTTATGGTGATAATGGATATGACTCTCTAGCTATGTTTGCAGAACAAATGATCTGGACATACGGCGGAGACCTTGGAAACTATGCTACCGGACAGGTTGATGGAATTCTCAATACTCCTGAATCAGCAGAAGGTATTGAGAGGTACAAACAACTATTTCAATATGTTCCACCAGCATTTAATACTGCATTCTTTGTACAAGCAAATGACGCTTTTACCGCTGGTATCGTACCAATGACCTGTAACTTTTATGCCTTCCTTCCTGCACTCGCAAACAATGCAACCAACCCTTATGCTGACGGCACCGGCTATTTTGCCTGTCCTCCACAGAAAGGTGCAGATGGAGTTGTTAGACAATTCTCAGCACTCGGCGGTCAGGGAGCCAGTGTAGTTTCCTATTCAGAAAAACAAGACCTTGCTATGCAGTGGCTTGAATGGTTTATCAGAGACGATGTTCAGATGAAATGGGCAAGTCTTGGTGGATATTCCTGTTCTACAACAGTTCTTGATTCCGACACATTCCTTAATGCAGCACCTTACAACCCTGCTTTTGCAGAATCTCTCAGTATAATGAAAGATTTCTGGAGTCATCCGGATTATGGTGAATTAATGGAAATTTTCTCAAGAACAATCGGCGGATACATAATTCGTGATCAGGGAACTGCTGAATCAGCACTTCAGGACTGTACCGACGAATGGGACGCAGTTATCAATTAATATCTGATTTTAAACTCTATCCCGGCTATGTATATTACATGGCCGGGTTCATTGAAAAGATTTCTCTTGGAACCTTAGACTTATTAGACTAAGGTTCTTTTTAAAAATTATAAATTATCAACTAGGTATGGTTTTTATGAAAAAGAAAAACAGTATTCAACCTTCAGGCCCGTTAAAGAGACAGATGAGCGATATGGCGTTTGTGCGGATTTGTATTCTTCCTACAATCATTTTGCTGATAGTAGTGAATATTTTTCCATTATTGTACTCTCTCATTCTCAGTTTTACCGAATTTTCAGCGAGGAAATCATTCGCTCCAGTATTTATTGGAAATGATAATTATGGGGCTTTGCTCACTGATCCAACGGTATGGCTCAGATTTGTCACAACTGCCAAGTATGTGCTGATGTCTGTGACTGGAGAGATGGTTATTGGATTTGGAATTGCACTCCTTCTGCAGGAGAAGTTCAGGGGAAGAGGGATTCTTCAGACCCTGCTGGTGCTGCCGATGACGATGTCTCCGGTTATTGTAGGGCTCATGTGGAAACTTTTCATGGATCCAAACTGGGGAATGTTCAACTATCTTCTAGGATTAGGTCGGGTTGACTGGGCTACAAATCCGGATATCAATATCTATGCGCTTGTAATAGCGGACGTCTGGATGTGGACTCCCTTTGTCATGCTCCTCTCCATAGCTGGATTATCAGCAGTCCCAAAATCTCTCTATGAAGCAGCAGAAGTTGACAGGGCCTCCTGGTGGTTCAAGTTCACCAGAATTACCCTGCCTATGGTCTCTCCGCTTCTCATGATTGCCCTTATATTCAGGGTTATGGAGGCATTTAAAGTATTTGATGTGCCTATGAGTATTTCAGGGACGGGTGCTTCTGCACCTCCTCTTATTGCTATGAAGCTATATAAGGATACCTTTCTTACCTGGAAAACAGGTTATGGATCCGCTCTCGGTTATATTGTTCTGTTAATAGTTGTAGCTATAACATCAATATTCGTCAAATATCTGAATAAGGTAAAACAGGAGGGCTGATATGGCAGAAATTCGACAAGACAAAGGAGTACGGCATTATATAACTATTGCTGTTCTTATACTTATTACGATTATTATGATGATACCTCTTTTTTATATAGTTAATACTTCTTTCAGACCCTGGGCAGAGATTAAGAACTATCCGCCAAAACTCGTATACAAGCCCAGTATAGGAAGTTATATTCGTATTTTTACTGCACGAACAGTCTATGCACCCGGTAAAGCTCCTACTGAAGAAGAGCTGGCAGATATGAAATGGTATGAGAAAATTGTATATGAAGATACAAACGAAGAGGTTGTCCGTCGGGGAGATCTTCCGAAAAGATATTTAAACAGTTTGATTATTTCGATTACCACAACATTGCTGACTATTATTCTTGGGACATTGGCAGCTTACGGATTTTCGCGGTTCAAAGTTAAGGGGGAGGGTAACTGGCTCTTCTTTATTCTCAGCACGAGAATGCTTCCCCCTGTCATAGTTGTTATTCCGATCTTTCTTATGTATAGAACAATTGGACTTAACGATTCACATTTTGGATTAATCCTTCTCTATACTGCATTCAATGTCTCATTTGCTGTTTGGGTTCTAAAAGGGTTTATTGATGAAATCCCCCGTGAATATGAAGAGGCTGCAATGGTAGACGGGTATACCCGATGGGAAACTTTCAGGAAAGTAGTTCTTCCACAAAGTGTAACCGGAATAGCTGCAACAGCAGTATTTGTATTTATTTTTTCATGGAATGAGTATGCCTTTGCATTTCTCCTGACCAGAAATACCGCTCAGACAGTTCCTGCCTGGCTGCCTTATCAGATGGGAGTTCTCGGCTATGACTGGGGAGCAGCAGCAGCTGGATCTGTACTTTTTCTGCTGCCGGCAATGATCTTAACTATATTACTGCGAAAGCATCTCGTTAGAGGGATTTCTTTCGGTGCAGTAAGGAAATAGGAGAAGCACATGTCAACAGCATTTTGGATAGCCATTGGATTTTACCTGGTTTCTATAGTCCTGTTAAAAATTATTTTCAAGGTGAGAAGAAAGCACCTTCTTACCATGGCATTATGGAGCATGCTTGCAGGTATTGTATTTCTTTGCCAGCCGGTTTCTGCTTTTCTCTTTCACTATGGTATCGCCGTTCTGTTTTACGGACTCTTGTGGTGGAATATTGCAAATAATTTGAAACCGGAGAAATCAGTAGAACAATAGTAAAATAGTAGAGGAGATTACAGATATGGGTATTAAGTATGGAATGAACACCTTGCTGTTTGAAGCAAGATTTACCAATGAAGCAGTAAAGAAATTTCCGAGATACAAAGAGATCGGATTTGACGGTGTAGAACTTGCTATTCAGGAGAAGGGAGATATTGATACCGGGTTTATCAATGAAAAACTTGCAGAGAATAATTTGGTTTGTGGAAGTCTCTGTGCTCTTATGGGGGCAGGAACTGACCTCAGAGGGCCATCTCAGAGTGCCATTGATGGCGGCAAACAATATATAAGGGATTTAGTCGATACTGCGGTTGAGCTGGGTGCAGAAGTGGTTGTTGGACCGCTCTATTCAGCTGTTGGACGTGCTGAAATGGTGGAACCTGAACAGAGAAAAAAAGATTGGTCTATGGTGAGAGAGAGTCTGAAAGAGCTTTGCATATATGCTGAGGATAAAGGTATTTATCTTGCAATGGAACCGCTTAACCGTTTTGAAACAGATTTTATGAATATCTGTTCCGATGCCGTGAAAATGATAGATGAAGTAGGAAGTCCCATGCTGAAGATACATCTTGATACATTTCATATGGCTATAGAAGAAAAAAGCTCTGCAGATGCGATACGCTCAGCAGGAGATTTGCTCTATCTGCTTCATGCCAGCGAAAATGACAGGGGTGCACCAGGTACTGGACAGGTTGATTGGAAAGGTGTTGCCCAGGCACTAAAAGACACTTCTTATGATAGATGGGTAGTTATTGAATCTTTCACTCCGGAAGTTGAGATAATTGCACGTGCTGCTTCTATATGGCGGCAGACAGAAAAAGATGGCTATGCACTGGCAGAGAAGGGGCTGAATTATCTTAAAACCCTTTTTGCCGGGATGTGACAATACAAAAAAGAGTTCCAAAGCTTTAGAAAATAATACAAACAGTAGAGGTTGAGCAGCATGGCTGATATAGTTTTAAAGAATGTGTATAAAAAATTTGGAGATTTCACTGCAGTAAAAGATTTAAATCTGGAAGTCAGGGATAAAGAATTTCTTGTACTTCTGGGTCCTTCCGGCTGCGGGAAAACTACAACATTGAGAATGATTTCCGGTCTTGAACTTCCTACAGCAGGGAGTGTTTTCCTTGATAATGTTGATGTAACTCAATTTAGAGCATCAAAAAGGGATATAGCTTTTGTATTCCAACTATTTGCACTCTATCCGCATCTAACTACTTATCAGAATATTGCCTTTCCATTAAAGACACAGGGTGTAGATAAAGTCACTATCAACAGCGAAGTTCACAGAATAGCAAAGCTTCTGCAGATTGAGCACATTCTTAAGAGAAAACCAAAACAGCTTGCCGGCGGCGATTTGCAGCGAGTGGCTTTGGGTCGTGGGTTAATAAGAAAACCCAAAGCACTGCTGCTTGATGAACCGATAGGAACACTGGATGCAAAATTCAGGGAAGAGATGAGGACAGAGCTTAAGGAGCTGCATATAGACTCCGGTTCCACGACGGTGTATGTAACCCATGACCAGGTCGAAGCTATGGATATGGGAGATAGAATTGCTGTAATGAACCACTCTGTGCTGCAGCAGATTGGTGAACCGCATGATGTTTATTCAAATCCAATAAATTTATTTGTTGCACAGTTTATCGGCAGCCCTGGAATGAATTTTCTTGAGATGGAAACTGCTGGGGGTAATGGATCAGCAGACCTTACCTATATTGGTGATGGCTCTTCCATAGTACTTCCTGATTTTCTTGAACATAAACTTAAAGCCAGAGAAGGATTGGCAAAAATCACCTGGGGAGTACGTCCGGAAGATGTTTTTATGACCTCTGAAAAGAGTGAGAATTCAATTCGCGGCACTGTTTTTGTTGTGGAGAATATGGGAAATCATAAAATTATTGATGTACAGCTAAAAGATGGAACCCTTGTAAAAGTTAGAGAACTTCCAAAATCTGATTTTAAAATCGGAGATAACGTTTCAATCGCATTTGACATGAAGATGGTACGCCTTTTTGATACTGAAAGCGGCGATTCCATTATGTATCAGGAGTAAACCATGGCTGAATTGAAAATAAAAGGCGTTACCAAAGTCTTCGATGACATAACAGCAATTGACGGTCTTGATCTGGAAATAAAAGATGGGGAATTTTTTGTCCTGCTGGGACCCACTGGAGCCGGGAAAACAACGATGTTAAGACTTATTGCCGGACTTGAAAAAGCTGATGAGGGTGAACTCTTTCTTGGAAATGAGCTTATAAACGATGTAAATCCTGCTGATCGGGATATAGCAATGGTTTTTCAATACTACACCTTATATCCCCACATGACCGTGCGTGAAAATCTTGCTTTTCCACTAAAATCGAAGAAGAGAAGGGTTCCCGAAAATGAGATTGCTGAAAGAGTGTTAAAGGCAGCCAAAACCTTAAATATTGAGAGTAAACTTGATCGAAAGTCTACAGAACTTTCAGGTGGAGAGATGCAGCGTGTCGGTATAGGGCGCGCGATCGTAAGAAATCCAAGAATCTTTCTTATGGATGAACCCTTGTCAAATCTGGATGCAAAGCTTAGAGAGTCAATGCGTTCTGAATTAGCCAGGCTGCATATAGATCTGGGTGAAACTTTTGTCTATGTAACCCACGATCAGGTTGAAGCTTTGACCATGGCTGATAGAATTGGAATTCTTAATGAAGGACGTCTTTTACAGCTTGGTACTCCTGATGATATCTATAATCACCCGGCAAATCTCTTTGTTGCTACCTTTGTAGGCAGTCCGCAAATTAATGTAATTGAAGCTGAAATTGCCGGAACCGAGTTAACCCTGCCTTCATTAGGTATAAAAGCCGATTTAACAGCGCCCCAGTATGCAATTCTTAAAGATAGTGGGATATCCAAAATACATCTTGGGATTCGCCCGGAAGAAATACTTGTAGTTTCGGAAGATAGTGGTAAAGGATGCTGTACAGGAATAGTTCGATTTAAACAGAGTATGGGAGCTGAGGATATTCTGAATATTAAGGTTGGTGAAGGATTGCTTAAAGCTATTGTATCTCCCCAGCTTAAAATTAAACCGGGGGACACTATTATTATAAGTGTTGATATATCCAGAAGCCATCTCTTTGAGATGGAAACTGGAAATGCAATAAGATAGCGGTTCAAATCGGAGATTTGAACTCTGAAGTTTTTGTATGAACAAAAACTTCTGATATGGGGTAATCGGAGATTTGAACTCTGAAGTTTTTGATAAACAAAAACTTCTGGTGTATGGGGTAATCTTCGATTTGATACAGGGTAAGCAAAGATTTAAATCTAAAATATCTAAATATAAGGAGAGGAAAAATGGGAAAGAAAAAAACATCAATAGGGGCATGGGCTTTTATCTGGGGTGGCTATTCTGAAGATCCGATACCGCATGAAGAAGTAGTAAAAAAACTCGCAGAACTAGGATTTGACGGGATTGAAGTTGCTGCTTTTCCTCCTTATCTGGAGAGTAATACCAGAGAAAATCGTCTTGCTATGAAAAAACTGTATGATGATTACGGATTAGCCCGTTCCGGTCTTGCGGCACCATTTCCTTCTCCCTGTACCAGTACACGGGATGAGTATCTTGATGCAGTAAAATCAAATCTTGAAATATGTGAAGACATTGATATCCCGAAACTGAGAGTAGATACGGTAGATTCTCCGGTTGCTATTCCTGGTGGAATGGATTATGAGAGCTGTTTTTCAAAAGTAGCAGATATATGGAGAGAGTCTGCAGAGCTCTGTGAGAAAGCTGGACGTCAATTGATCTGGGAATTTGAACCTGGATTCCTCTTTAATAAACCCTCAGAAGTCGTCCGGATGGTCTATAAAGTAGATCACCCGAATTTCACAACCTTATTTGATTCATGTCATGCACATATGTGCGGAGTTCTAGCTTCAAGACAATTGGGAGAACCGGAAGTTCTTCCCGGAGGAGTAGTACAGTTTGCTCATATGCTTACGGGAAAAATAGGTCATATACATCTTATTGATTCCGATGGAACTCTTCACAATGGAGATACGTCGACACATGCTCCCTTGGGCACCGGTATATTGAATTTTGATGAAATTATGCCGGCTATTGCTGAAGCAGGCTATACCGATGAGTGGTGGTCGATTGATCTCTGTTTTTGGCCGAAGGCACTGGATGTTACCGCTGACAGTAAAAAACATCTCGACGCACTCGTTGCTAAGTTCGGAAACTAGGAGGCAGGTGATATGAAAGGGAAAATGAAAGCTCAGATTTTTTATGACGCAGAGAACATGAAGCTTGAAGAGGTTGATATTCCGCAAATAAG
>CAZMOX010000058.1:0-15095 GCA_964567895.1 uncultured Spirochaetales bacterium
CGCTGGATATTTGAAAACATTATCTAAATACGAACTAAGTGATGCCCCCAAAGAAAAGAGAAATAATCCCAGCTAATAAAAAGAAGACGGCCAGTGAAGAACGTTGTTTTAGGAAATTGATTTGTTGGTTTGCCAGTATAAGTGTTTTTGTCAAATACTTTGATCCAGAGGAGCTGACAATTTTCAAAATGGTTTTATGTTGCTTGGAAACGATTAGAATTAGTTCATTTAAACAGTCCAAGCAAGTATTGATAATCGTTATCTTTAATCAGCAAGATAAAAAAGGATAATGGAAGCGTTTTATTATGATGCCCAAGTCCTTGCCATTTATGGGGAAACTTTATGAAAAAAAAATTAATTGTCATTATTTGTGTTCTCTTTATGTTGGAGATATCCTGTACAACTATACCGGAGCTTAAGTTGGTTCCAGTTGATAATACAGAGAATACGTCTCAGGATGAAGTAACAGCCTCAAATTCAACTTCATCAGACCGAACGCTATCAGACGAAGAGGTAGTTGAAGCTGTTATTGAACCAGAAGCTGAACCTGAACCAGAAGCAGAAATAGAACCAACTTCCGATGCACTAACCCCCTCTGAGCCGATTGAGACCGATATGGCAGAAATAAAAGAGGGACTGCCTGAATCCGGTCCCGAATTTGCCGATTCAGTAGAGACTCCGGAAGTAGCGTCTCTAGAAGAAGAGATCCCTATAAAGGTACTTACATCAGATCGAACGCTATCAGACGAAGAGGTAGTTGAAGCTGTTATTGAACCAGAACCAGAACCAGAAATAGAAATAGAAACGCCTGATTTGGATCCTTTAGCATCAATTTCCGAACAGGATAGAGAAAATGTAGAAACTATTGAATTGGTACTACCAAATGAAAAATTACGTGAAGAAAACAATTTCAATAGCACTGATATAAGCATGGAAATTCCAATTAGTGATAAGAGTGAAGTGTTACTCGAGGATAGAAATGTTACTGGAAATCAACAGCTCGAAGTTGTAGATTCGGCTAACGAAATAAAAACATCGAACGATCTGGAGGCTACAAGTTTAGATGTTAAGACAGAACCTATTGTTTCACCGATTGATCCTGATGAGAAAGAAAAGTTGGATGTTGTGGATATTCAGGAGGTGAATATTCAAGAGTCACATAACGAGTTGCCTCAAATAATTGAACTTGAATCAATTGAAGAGCCAGTATCAAGACAACTTAATCAAAGGTCTACTCTAATGATAATTTTTGGGGGAGTCATCGTTAGTTTATTGGTACTAATTATTTTGTTCTTGTTCTATTTTAGACCAGACACCTTTCATAGATTCAAAGTAAAATATTTTTTACTGGTAAGTTGGACACACAGAAGAATAGATTCTATAAAGAATATCAAAGCAAATTGGGAAAAGCGGAGAAGCCCTAAGGATTTTACTAAATCTGAGCTATCAACCGTGGATGTAAAATCAGATGGATCTCAGGAAATACAAGAATCAAAACTTAAGGAAAATGGTGAGGACGAACACATCTAAACCGAAGAAATAAGTTTCCTGGAAATGAAAGAAACAGAACAAAAACAGGAACATGAGAATCCATACTATTCCCGGATAGAGTTATTGGCTGCTATATTAGAGCCTGTTTCATTCTGTGTAGTATCTGCTTCCGAGCTTTTTTGCTCCTTTCTTCTTCCGGGTATGGTTCATTTCAATACACAGCTTATTCATGGAAGTAAGAAAAACTGTAACGTAGTCCTTGACGGTATCTCCGATACAAAGTTTGCTCCCTCAGCCGTCTCTTCTTCCCCTGTATTTTCTTATACTGCTGAAACGGTAAAATCCTGTATGCCAAATGTGTCGTTTTCATGCTTTTATTCTCAAACGAGCGAGAGGAGCGGAACCATCATGATGGTTCCATTTCCGAAAAGACAACCTTTGGTTTGAAACACCGCTGAACGGTATTCCATACCGTTCAGCAGAGATCGAAAGGTGCAATACCCCTGCCCCTTAAACAGCTTCGCAGTTTTCAGCGGAATGGGGCCGCTTGAGACCCCGGATCCAGGATATTGATACCTTTCATTACTTGCAGGATTTTTCGTTAAGCAGCATTGTTTATACTTTCTCCCACTGCCGCAAGGGCAGGGGTCATTACGGCCGATTTTCAATTTCTTATTTACCAAGGAGGTGTAAAGTATACATACTGGTAAAACTGCCTAAGAACAGTTTTTTAATCATATATCACAGACAACTCCATCAAACGTGCATCTTCTTGGACTTTGTTCCCGATACGTTTTTCCGACAATCTAAAATCTAGAAGCTTCTATCTCTTTTTATGTAAGTAGCTTATTCAGCATACCCACCTATAAACTTGTGCAACCAGGTAAAAGGTGATTGGCAACGAAGATTCCTTCCAGGTTAATTTACCCAAAGGGTGACATTATCGCTGACCAACAACAAAATTTGAGAAAAAATGTTGACAATAAATATATTTCAGATTAATATGAAACCGGTTCCGGAACCGGTTTCATAAACTTGTGGAGTGAATATGAGCCAATCAAAAGTAACTATTACCGATATAGCCAAAAGTGCAGGAGTTTCAAAAACAACCGTGTCTCGTGTATTAAATGACAAACCCGAAGTTGACAGTTCTACTCGGGAACGTGTCCTTAAAACTATTAAGGAGACAGGATTTGTACCTCAAATAACGGCCATCAATCTAGCTAAAGGGAATTCCAATATTATCGGTTTATTAGTTCCGACGCTGACGAGTCCATATAGTTTGACTGTTGTGCAGGGGGTAGCAGAAAAAATTGCAGAAACTGATTATGAGCTAATTCTTTATACAACCAGCTTGTCAGAGAAAAACCAGGAAAGATTTATAAAAAAAATAGCAAAAAAATTAATAGATGGATTAGTAATTTTGTTGCCAAGGAATTTTAAAAATATACAAACTCAAATATTAAAACATAAGATTCCTATTGTTCTTATTGATCATCGTGGAGTTGATCTGGATCTATCCAGTATATCAGCATCAAATAAAAAAGGAGCTTTTGATGCAGTTGAGTATTTAATTATTCTTAAACATAAACATATTGGATTTATTACTGGATTAATGGATTTTGGATGTAGTCAAGAAAGATTAGCTGGATATCGGGAAGCTTTACAAAAAAACGACATAAATATTGACGACAGTATAATCAAGTTTGGTGATTTTACTGAAGCCAGCGGGTATATGTGTTCCAAGGAGCTATTGAAACAACAAAATGAAGTAACTGCACTCTTCTGCTCTAATGATGAAATGGCCTTTGGTGCCATTCAAGCAGTAAAGGATTTGGGTCTGAAAATTCCAGATGATATATCCATTATTGGGTTTGATGATGTCCCTAAAGCAGCCTATTCTTTTCCACCCTTAACCACAGTAAAACAACCTCTGCAGGCAATGGGTGAAAAAGCTGCTGAATTAGTAATTCAGCAAATAAGGGCTTCGAGCTTCGAAAAAGAAGATTTGTTTCTCGATACTCAACTTATTATAAGAGATACGTGTTCTCTAAGAAAATAAGTGAGCTAGAGTAAATACAAATCAAGGAGGACGTATGTACAAAAAGGTAATGTTGGGTTTCTTGATGGCAGTTGTCGTTGGTAGCTTGCTGTTTGCGACTGGTGTTGAAGATGGAGGAGGTAAAGCAGAAGGACCAGTGACTTTGAAAATTTGGGATATTTATCCTGAAGGAGCACCCTTTAGAGCTGTGCTTGATGGAGCTATAGAACGATTCAAATCGTCTACTCCCGGCTTTGAAGTTGAATCAATTAGTTACGGTGATATGAGTAACTATAAGACGAAATTTGCAACCATGATTGCTTCCGGAGGAAAAGATACAGACATTTTCCAGACATGGGGCGGTGGACAACTCGCCATGTACGCAAGAAAGGGATTTGTACTGGATCTTACTGAAGAAATGAGTTCAGATGGATGGGGAGAGCAATTTGCAGAAGCTGCTTTAACTTTTGTTTCTTCAGATGATAAAATCTGGGGAGTTCCCATTGAACTTGCTAATGTAATGTTTTATTACAATACCGAACTTTTTGAAAAAAACAACTTGGATGTACCGGTTACATTTGATGAACTTCTGGCAGTATCGAAAAAATTGAAAGAAAATGATATAATTCCTATCGTGCTTGCATTGAATAAAGCAGAGTGGGTTGGTGATTTCATCTATCAATATCTAGTAACCCGTGTTGGCGGATTGGATCCATTCATGGAAGCTATAGCAAGAAGCCCCGGCGCATCATTTGAAGACCCAGCTTTTATCGAGGCAGCTGAGCTGTTACAAACAATGGTAGCTAGCGGCTGTTTTCAGGAAGGCTTTATGGGAACAGAATATGGTTCAATGCGTCAGATTTTTACCCAGGAAAAAGCAGCAATGATGCTCATGGGATCATGGCTTCCCGGACAAATAGCAAAAGAAGCCCCCCAGATGTATCAGAAAGTTGATTTTTTCAAGTTCCCCGCAGTTAAGGGAGGGCAAGGACAGATAACTGATATAGTTGGTGGCACAAATGCCTCTTTTGCTGTATTAAGCGCTACAAAATATCCGGAACAGGTCATATCATTAATGAAAGAATTCTCTTCCCAGGAGACAGCAGATGATGTTCTGGGTGTCGCAAAAAGACTTCCTGCAGTCAAATATGATTTTGAGCAATCTGAGATGGATTCTCTTACGAGACGTATAGCAAATGAACTTAATGAATCAACAGGAATACAGCTATATTATGACCAAGCATCAACACCCAGCCTGGCACAAACACATCTTTCACTAATTGCTTCATTATTTGCTAATACAATTACTCCTAAGGAGGCATCTGCTGAATGGGAAGCAGCTGCTGAAAAAGAACTGAGGTAGAAAGACTATGCATAAGCGCCGCGTATTAAACGATGTCAATACAACAATTGTTTTATTTCTTGTACCGGCGTTTATACTATATATAGTGTTGGTTGTAATACCTATTTTTAAATCACTGGAATTCAGTTTTTTCCGTTGGGATGGATTGGGGGCATTGGAAAACTTCGTTGCTTTTGACAATTATATTTCAATATTTAAAGACCGTATTTTTTGGGGATCTTTCTCCAATAACTTATTTCTTGTTTTTTTCTCGATCATAACACAAATGCCGTTTGCCATTCTGTTGGCTATTGCACTGACAAGTAAAATCAAAGGAAAAAGCTTTTTAAGAACGATGTATTTTGCTCCTCAAATTATTTCTACTGTGGCAACGGGCTATCTTTTTTATTATATATTTGAACCAACGTTTGGTTTGTTAAATGAGACACTTAAATTAATTGGGCTCCAGAATTTTACTCAGGGCTGGCTCGGAGAACCCAAACTGGCTCTTTTGTCTGTTTTATTTGTAATCTCCTGGCGGTTTGTCGGCTTCTATATGGTACTTTTCATGGCTGCAATTGAAGGAATTTCAAATGAACTTTTTGAAGCAGCCAGAATTGACGGCTGCACAAAATTTCAAGTCGTTCGTAAAATAACACTTCCGCTATTATCAGGTACACTTAAAACAGCATGTATTCTCTCAATTGTAGGATCAATCAAATATTTCGATCTTGTCTGGATTATGACTGCCGGAGGTCCTGCACATGCGAGTGAGCTTATTGCTACCTATATGTATAAGAAAACATTTTTATCATGGGAAATGGGGTATGGATCGGCCCTAGCTTTTATTCTCTTCATTATAGCATTTTCTTTATCTATTATTTTTATGCGACTAACTTCTTCAAGGCAGGATAAAAAATAATGATAACTCGCCGTTTACGAATAACTAATGTATATAATAAAATACCGCTTATTTTATTTTTACTATTTTGCCTCATTATTTCTGCGTATCCGCTTGTATGGCTATTCTATAGTTCCTTAAAAAGCATGCAGGAATTATACGATAATGTATTTTCTTTGCCTAAACACATTTTTTTAAATAATTATCAACATATCTGGAGTTCCAGCAACTTTCCAATCTATTATCTTAACAGTCTGATTGTATCAACTATCTCAGTTGTTGGGATTGTAGTAATATCCACTATGTCGGGATATGTATTTGCCCGGATACCATTTAAATATAGGGAAGTTCTATTTTATATTTTACTTGCAGGAATGATGATTCCCGTGCAGGTAACCCTGATACCAAATTTTGTAATGCTTAGATCTTTTAATCTACTAGACACCTATTCTGCAATGATTCTTCCGTACATTGCCTTTCAAGTACCTGTTTCAGTTTTTATTATGCGGGGTTTTTTCCGGGAGATACCTGGTGAACTTGAGGATGCAGCTTGTATAGATGGGTGCAACAAGAAAAAAATATTCATAAGTATTATGGTTCCCTTATCAAAACCTGCTATCAGTACCATAATTATTTTTAATTTTTTTACTGTGTGGAATGAGCTTGTTTTTGCACTTACATTTACAAGTTCTCAGGCAATGAGAACAATACCAGTGGGTATCATGGACTTTGTAGGTCGTTTTGAAACTGATTATGGCTATATTTTTGCTGCATTGGCATCTGCAAGTATACCACTGCTGATAGTGTACTTTTTTGCTCAAAAACAGATAATTAAAGGATTAACTGCGGGTGCCCTTAAGGGATAATTAATGTGCTGGGGAGATAGAATGGAAAATGAAATAAAGATGACCTTTCAGGATCTTAAAAAATTGAATATCACAGAGAGAAAAACTCTTGCCTATAAAATCATCGAAAATGAGACGTTAAAATCAATAATACATATAAAAAAAGAGTGGGGCAGTTTTGAAGATTTCGGGAAATTAGAGGAGCCGGAAATCGAAAAGGAGGCTTTAAAAATTCTCAACAGTATGTCTATAGAACAGAAAGTCAATCAAATGACACCTAATACATCAGTTGAGGAGTATATCCCTGCTTGTCTAAAATATAATGATACGCCCTATTATGCAGGTGAAGATGTCGAATTAAATATCCCTGGAATTAAGTTTTCCGATGGTCCCACAGGTGTTGTCATGGGCACTGAATCAACCTGTTTTCCGGTTACTATGGCCAGAGGCGCCACTTGGGATCCTCTGCTTGAGGAAGAGGTCGGCAATGTAATGGGAATTGAAGCAAGATCCCTTGGGGCAAATCTTTTCGGTGGAGTGTGTATTAATTTACTCAGGCACCCTTCTTGGGGAAGATCCCAGGAAACGTATGGGGAAGATTCTTTCCTTTTGGCCTCCATGGGGGTAGCCTTAGTTAAAGGGGTTCAAAAACATGTAATGGCTTGCATTAAGCATTTTGCATTAAATACTATTGAAAATACAAGATATCGAGTCAACGTTGAGATTGATGAGCGTCCTCTCTATGAACTCTATTTACCTCATTTTAAGGCATGTGTTGATGCCGGAGCAGCCTCGGTAATGACAGCCTATAATAAATTTCGAAATGAGTATTGCGGCGAAAACCCCTACCTTTTGCGAACTATCCTGAAAAAGGAGTGGGGCTTCAAAGGATTTGTTATTTCAGATTTTTTGAATGGTATTTATGATGGAAAGAGGGCAGTAGACGCAGGTTTGGATATAGAAATGCCGATAAATGGTTGTTTCGGCGATGATTTAGTATCATTAGTAAAAAATAATACTATCGATGAATCATTAATAGATGATGCAGTACTGCGAATTCTGAGAACAAAAATAAAATTCTCACAAATAGGCACTCCTTTTCTCTATCAAAAAGATAAACTCTCCTGTAAGCAACATACTGAAGTTGCCAAAAAAGCAGCCCTGAAATCTACGGTACTTCTTAAAAATGAAAATCAGCTGCTACCGTTGGACAGGCAATCAATAAAAGAGCTTGTTCTCATAGGTTCACTAGCTGTTACACAAAATATTGGGGATACAAAAGGATCTAGTCATGTCTATCCACCGTATGTTATAACGCCCCTTGAAGGGATTAAAAATAAACTGCTTGATGATAATATCCTGTATTATTTTGAAAATACTGAGCAGGAAGGCTGCCTGGAAGCGGTTAGTCGTGCTGATGTCGTTATCCTTGTCGTTGGGTTGACTGCCAACGATGAAGGGGAATACATACCCCATTGGAATGACTATTTAGGGGGTGACAGAACAGATCTTGGACTATGCGATTCTGATATACAGACTATCAATATGGTAGCCATGAAAACATCCAGAAGTATCGTTGTATTACAGGGAGGAGGAGCAATACTTACCCATCCCTGGGATGTAAGAATTAACTCTCTCCTTATGACCTGGTATCCTGGAATGGAAGGCGGCAATGCTCTTGCTGATATTATATTCGGAAATTTCAATCCTTGTGGTAAATTACCGATAACCATTCCAAAAACAGACGATCAATTACCCTTTTTTGATAAAGATACTTTAGAAATAGATTATGACTACTATCATGGTTACTTTCTCACAGACCAACAGAATTATCAGGTTTCTTATCATTTTGGATTTGGCTTAAGTTATACCACCTATTTGTATTCAGATCTGCACATAACAAAATACCGACTTCAGAAACATGAGCCATTGGAAATTGAAATTACAGTAGAAAACAGCGGTAAGTATGAAGGCGAGGAAGTAATTCAATTTTATTGCGGGTATGTTAACTCTTCAGTTGAACGGCATATAAAAGATTTAAAGGGGTATTGTAGAGTAACCCTGAAACCTGGAGAAAGTAAAAGAGTAAAATATTCAATACCTCTCAGCTCTTTAGCCTATTATAACTGTGATTTACAACAATGGGTTACTGAGAAAATAGAGTACAAATTATATGTAGGTTCTTCATCAAGAGAAAAAGATTTACTTACAACATCTTTTATCATCGAGTGACCTGTATGGAATATAAAAATGACTGGGAATCCAGTAAATTAAGATTTGAAGCTCTCTGGTCGAGAGAACTAATTGACCGCTGCTGTATTTCTGTAACTGCGCCGCGAAAGGGTAAAGAAGACATCTATAAAAAACTTAAATCAGTGCCCAGATTACATAATTGGGGAGATGCAGAAGCTATTGTAAAAAGACATAAATCTTTATTTGAGGTTACTTTTTTTGGTGGAGAATCATTTCCGGGAATTTGGCTGAACATGGGACCATCCGGGCATGCCGGTTTCTTTAAAAATGTCTCCTACAAGGTGGTAAATGGTGAAACTGTCTGGTTTACTCCATTACTTGATCAGGAGCTCTCTCATCAATTAGTATTTGAAAAAAAGAGTGCTTTATATGCTATGACACTCGAACACGCTCGCTATTATGTTGCAGAAAGTAAAGGATCTTTCTTTGTATCTATGCCGGATACTAGTGGAAATTTAGATGCATTAGCACATTTAAGAGGCAGTGATAAGCTTCTTGTAGATCTTTTATTAAATCCAGCTGAAGTAAAAGATACATTAAAAATTATCCAGAGTGCCTGGGAAAAAACTATCCTGGAAATTTATCAAATAGTAAAAACTAATAATGATGGCGGGAGCATGATTTATTGGCTTAAAACCTGGGCTCCAGGGCTGCATTCACAACTGCAGGCTGACATTTCAGTAATGATATCACCGGAATTGTATAAAGAATTTATAGTTCCTGAACTTGCCAGCCAATCAGCCTTTCTCGATTATTCGGTATACCATCTTGATGGAATGGAACAAATACGCCATTTAGATTTACTTTTAGCACTTGAACATATTCAAATTATTCAGTGGACCTCTGTTGCAGGGCAACCCTCACCCATCCATTTTCTAGATGTGTTTAAAAAAATCCAGAAATCAGGGAAAGCACTGTTAATCAGGCTGGATGATGTCCAATTAGTTGAACCTTTATTACAGCAACTCTCTTCGAAAGGGTTGTATTTAGTTGTTGAGGCAGAAAGTCAGGAAATAGCTCAGGATATAATTAAAAAAACTTATACATGTACACATGAATGAAAGGAGGCTGTATGAAAATAATTAAGCAAGGTGGTCATAGATTATTTGAACATGATGAAGAGACAACTACTCTGGTAAAAAATATGCTTATTGAATTGGAAAAAGGGAAAATGGATGCCATAAGAAAATATAGTACATTATTTGATGACTGGAATCCTGATAATTTCGAATTGACTGATAAGCAAATACAATCGGCGATAAATCAATGTGATAAACAATTAATTGAAGATACAGATTTCTGTCAGCAAAATGTACGAACTTTTGCACAAGCCCAGCTAGCCACCTTACAACCACTTGAAATTGAAATTTATCCAGGTGTTATTCTTGGGCATAAACATATACCGGTTGAATGTGTGGGTAGTTATATACCCGGCGGAAGATACCCTATGTTTGGATCAGCTCAAATGAGTATCATCCCCGCAAAAGTAGCTGGAGTAGCAAATGTCTTAGCTTGCACCCCTCCGGTAAAAGGAGAAGGATTTTATCCAGCTACCATCAATGCCATAAAAAAAGCAGGAGCTGACCGGATTTTTGTTGTTGGCGGGGTACAGGCTTTTGCACTGATGGCTTTTGGTTTTGAAGATATACCAGTAGCTGACATTCTCTGCGGTGCAGGAAATAAATATGTTGCAGAGGCAAAAAGACAACTTTTTGGAAGATGTGGAATTGATCTGCTAGCCGGTCCGACAGAAATTGGAATAGTAGCTGATGACACTGCTGATCCGGCTCTCGTTGCATGTGATTTGTTAGGGCAGGCAGAACACGATCCGAACAGTGGACAATTGTTAGTCTGTTTAAGTGAAGAATTTGCATTGAAAACATTAAGTGAAATAAAAAAACAACTGCTTCTGCTTCCAACAAAAGAAATTGCACAGGCATCCTGGGAATCAAATGGGAAAATTTACGTCGCAGAGTCTCCCCTAGAGGCTATTGAGCTATCTGATGATTATGCCCCGGAACATGTCGAAATCCATGCAAGGGATCTGGATTTCTATAGTTCCCGCTTGAAAAATTATGGTTCACTTTTTATAGGTGAAGAGACAACTGTTGCTTATGGGGATAAGGCTATCGGTACAAATCATATTTTACCGACAAGCAAAGCTGCACGCTATACCGGGGGTGTCTGGGTTGGGAAATTTATCAAGACCGTAACTTATCAGAAGATGACACCTAAGGCGAGCATTGAAGTCGGAGTAGTTGCGGCTCGGCAATGCCGGGTTGAACGGATGATTGGACATGCTTTTACTGCAGATAGACGTGTAGAAAGATATACAAATAAAAAGAATTAGAGAGGTAGAAAAAATGTTCTCATTCAAAGGACGAACTGCTTTGATTACAGGGGCAGCTACGGGGATAGGACAAACAATTGCTATTAAGTTTGCTGAAGCCGGTTGTAATGTAATTGTTACCGATAAACCTGATATTAGTCTTGAAGAAACAGTTAATTTCTGTGAACCGTTTGGATCAGCAATTATTGCTGAAGCTATGGATATAAGGGACTTGGACCAAATTAAATCGGTTATTCAAAAAATTGAGAAAGCGGGCTGTAAGATTGATATCCTGGTAAATAATGCAGGGATAAACAAACCTTTGCAAGCAGATAGGGTGGATATCGATAATTGGGATGACCACTTTAATACAAATGTTAGAGGTGGATTTTTTTGCTCGCAGGCAGTTGCAAAAAATATGATAAAAAACAAATTTGGTAGAATCATATTTATTTCCAGCCAATCTGGACTGATCGGTATTCCCGGCCAGGCTGTATACTGTGCCACTAAGGGAGCAATAATAAATCTTGTTCGTACACTGGGAGTAGAGTGGGCAAAACATAATATTACCGTGAATAGTGTCGCTCCTACATTTGTCGAAACAAATCTTACAAGAGAGAGACTCAAAAATCCCGATTTTAAAAAATTTGTATTAGGGAAGATTCCTTCCGGAAAACTCGCTTTAACCGAAGATGTTGCCCATGCTGTTTTGTATCTGGCAAGCGATTATGCCGGTATGGTGAATGCTTTTACCCTAGCCGTTGATGGAGGATGGACTGCATGGTAGGATTGGGAAAGGGGGTCTTGGGAAAGGGGTCTGACCCCATTATGAACCTATAAATGATTTTTTACTTCAGTTTCTTTACAATGGTTTCTAAATCCTTTCGGTGGATTACATATTCCGGGATTGGCTGTGAATCAGGCATATAATTAATAATCAGCCGATAATGGATTCCAAGCCGAATGGAATAGTAATGATCTCCATTTATCAATTTTTTGGTTTGCTTCATTACTTTGGGATCATTGGTTATAAATCCTGTAAAAGCTTTGATTGCCTGTTTGCCTAGTGCAGCATCAAGTAATTCAACAGACTTCTTGAATTTCTCAGGGAATATAGGGAATATCACTTTTGGTACGGTAAAATTGTTGTTGTCGATAGTTAATTCATGTACATAAGAATCTTCACTCTTTTCAGGTTCAATATTACTGCTTACCTGAATACTTTCTCTTAAGACCCTGATCGCCTGTTGTTTTGATTTAATTATTTCCTTGAGATGACTGATTTTCTCTTTGCTCTTTTGTATTTGGGTTTCATCAGCCTTTATTACAGTTTCAGAAGGTTGTGCTTTTTGCTGCTTTTGCAAAAGAAGTTTAATCTGTCTCTGCTGGTTTGCACTTTCTGCCTGTGCCTGTCTTAATCCCTGTCTAATGGACTGCAATTCTTCCATCTCTATCTCATTTTCTGCTTCCTGATTTTCCAACTCATATATTCGGTCAAATGTATGCATTGCAGGATCTTCTTCGGATGCAATATCAAATTTGGCATATATTTCATGAATATATTCATTCATCGTTTCAATATCAAAATATCGATCAGGAAAACCGGCTATCAAAGATCTGAAGAGCATCACCGCAATACCTGGATAATGATCGTGTATTGAATAGTAGAGATTTACCATTTCTTCATCAGTGGTAATACCTTTGATGCATGTTTTTTCTATGTACTTCAAAATATCCGGTAAATTTTTCTTATAGAGATGGTAGAGGAATTCTGTCTTCTGATATTCATCACTGGTAGTATCAAAGAACAATTCTAATAATTGCGGAGTAAACTCAAGCCTGTTTTCCATCTCAATGGAATAAACAAATTCCATAATCCAATGGTCGTATAAATCATCTTCTTTTGGTATGGTTATTTTTCTTTTTGGTAGTTTGACAACTCTCTCTTTACCAGGTAAAACCCCATTTGTTTCAGCATAATATTTTCGTAATTCAGTTAGGAATGCAAATGAGAGAGAAAAATCGGTATGAACCATTGTATTTATTGCAATTGATAATTGCTCCATCGTCATATGCTTCATATCAAGGCTTTGCAATTCAATGAGCGACATATCTCTTATTTCTTTCTTGCTAAACGACTGTACATCATCTCTCTTTTGTAGAAAATTTTGTTCATATGCTGTTATATATTGATTACTTGCAGGGTTTTTCGTTAAGCAGCATAGTTTATACTTTTTCCCACTGCCGCACGGGCAGGGGTCATTACGGCCGATTTTACTGTCTTTTCGTACTAACTGTTCATCATAGAAATCATCATCATAGTTCATTACATTATTTTACCTGTCTAGATTGAATCAAGCAACATAAAAATTAACAACTACAAAGTCAGGCAGTACGGCCGAGCTTAAGTCGCTTAACATATAGCGGGTGAGAATTCCGCGTTATACCATGTTGGTTATCACCGGAAAAGCTGCCCATAGTTTTTAGTTTTCGTTCACAACCATCGAAGTCCCCGGGAAAATAGATGTACGGCAGACGTACTCGATCCTCCCAATATGCACCGCAAAGAATACGGGGTTTCTCCCACTTTAATATCTCCCGTTCCGTTGCATCTATGCAGTAGATGAGAATCGTCATTAACATGCGTTTTTATCGGCTCGGAAGCCATGGCTTTGCATAACTTTCAGAATTTACACTCTGAAAAACAAACTCATATTTCTTTAGAGTAGACATAAGGCGTCTCCTTTGCCCTCAATTATTTGCTTTAAAAAGAATACAGGATATCAGGAGACTAAACAACAAGGAAACTTCTGTAGGGCAACAGATAGATTCAGCTTATATTAAGCACGATACTCGGATAATCCCGCTTTTCCCAGAGGTTTTTTAACAATAAGAAAAAGCCCGACAACTATTAACATGTTTACAATAGAGGCTGCTGCAAATAGGCTCCATAGTGGATTCCCGCTGTCGCCGGATCCTACAAAACGAAAGAGGGTGATGCTGACAGGGAATTTCTGCTCTGTTCCGAGGAATAGCAGTGGAACGAGAAACCCATTCCAGGCTGAAAGAAAACTGGTCATCATAATCGTAATTACTGCGGGGAAGGTCAGGGGAAGCAAGACTCTTCGCAGGTAAGTACCAAAACTGCACCCTTCTATGGCTGCTGTTTCATAGAGGGAGTGTGGAATATCCTGGAAAAATGCTTTGAGAATAAGAGTTGCTTTCGGAATTGCATGCCCGACATACAGGACGATGACAGCAGCACGGGTGTCTAAAAGACCGAGGATCCCGACAATAGTGAAGAGCGGGATAAGTGTATGAATACCTCCTGCTGTTCCCAAGGTCTGGAGAGAGGCGAGCCAGCGGTCACTATGTTTGCGTGGCATGCGGGAAAGGGCATAGGCTCCGGGCACGACCACACAGGGAAGAAGGATAGCTGTCGGTAATGCAATCAGCAAGGTGTTTATCAGAGCACGGTGCAGATGAAATTCGGAAAAAATCCTCCCATAGGCTTCCATAGAAGGGAAGGGTGGGATGAAACCAGTGAAACTGCAGACATTCCCCTGGGAGAAACTAAGCCAGAACAGTAAGTAGACTATACATAAAGAGCTGATGATGAATAATCCTGTTATCATCTCCTGCAGCAGTCTATAGAAAAATCCGGGAAGATTAATGTTGCCCGCAGGGGGGAATCGCAGGTGTAGCTTTACCGTCCGGGTAATAGGTTTGAATAAACTCTCTTTCGGAATTCGGGGAGCTAGCAGTAAAAGAAACAGGGTGAATAGAAGCGGTGGATTACAAGCGATAAAAAGGTGTTCACTACGCAAAGCGAGTATAACATCAGCCAGCTCAATGAGGCATAAGAGTGCCAGAAACTGCTTTAGGTGAATTCG
>CAZMOX010000059.1:0-7958 GCA_964567895.1 uncultured Spirochaetales bacterium
CTGTTTCAGCCATACCTGCAGAAACTGCAAGAGCCATATAAATTGAAAGAAATCTGGTAGTGATATTGTCAGATCGGGAAGTCAGCACGACAGGAACACGTAAGCCGGCAATAATTCCCGCAGTCAGGCTTCCCTGCTGAATAGAGAATGATTTATAGAGGACGTTCCCGGCATCAAGATTCGGCATTAACAGAATATCGGAATTCCCCGGAACACTTCCACTCAATTTTTTCACTTTTGCAGCTTCGCTTGAGAAAGCCACATCAAGAGCCATTGGACCTTCAATTACGGCATCACCAAAAAAATGTGTCGTGTTCTGAGTCTGCACCAAGTTTTCAGCATCAATAGTTGAGATGATTTTTGGATTTACCGTCTCTACGGGACAGATACAGGCAACTGAGGGGCGGAGAATCCCGAGAGCACGGGAGACCTGTAGCGCATTAAAAAGTATTTTCTTTTTCTTTTCAAAGTCCTGTCTGATATTAATAGCTGCATCAGTCAACACAAAGGGTTTTTTATAGCCTGCAAGCTTAAAGAGAGCAGTATGGCTAATCAAACCACCTTTTGGCACTAATCCTTTAGTTTTATTAAGAAATGCACTGGTAAAGACTGAGGTAGACACTCCACCCTTCATCAGAACATGTGCCGCCCCGTCTGAGGCAGCAGAGACTGCCTTGTCTGCCGCCTCTTTTTGATCACTGCAGTGTACTATCTTAAAATCACGTATATCAATTTTACCCGAATGCGCAATAGTCCTGATTTTCTCTGCATCTCCAAAAAGTAAAAAATCTGCAATGCCGACATCAAAGGCCTGCTTGATACTTTTAAGGGTTGCCAAATGGTCTGCTGAAGCTACCGCTACCAGAACTTTCCTATTTTGCTCCGGTTTGTAGCTGGTTTCCGGGAATAGGGTTTGAATCAAGTTGGTGAACTCACTTTTGACTGAATTAATCATCGTTATCCTGATACTCCTTAACTTTTTTCTTGTTATTTATGGCTGCAAGTGCATTTTCTGCCAGGGCATACATTTCGCGTTCCCCGGGAATTTCAATAATTGGAGCTATAAAAGAGACTCGTTCCTTCAACAGTTCCATAGTAATTTCTGATTGTGCAATACCGCCAGTTAAAACTACTGCATCCACTTTTCCGCTAAAAACCGCTGCCATAGCACCTATTTCCTTGGCTGTTTGATAAACCATTGCTTTGTGGTAAAGATCTGCGTCAGAATCGCCGGCAACAGCTCTTTGTATAATTTCCCGAACATCATGTGTACCGCAATAGGCATAAAGTCCGCCTCTCCCGCAAATACGTTTGTGTATCTCTTCCGGTTTAAAGGTTCCGGATAGAGCCAACTTAACCAGATCCAATGCAGGCAGTCCTCCTGAGCGTTCCGGAGAAAAGGGGCCATCGCCATTTAGCGCATTGTTGACATCAATTACCCGCCCATTTAGATGAGCTCCAACAGATATTCCGCCGCCCATATGTGCGACTATCAAACTCGATTTTTCATAAGGTATACCTAGTTGAACAGCAGCAGCCTCGGCAGCACTTTTTTGATTTAGTGCATGAAAGATGCTCCGCCGTTTAATTTCAGGAATCCCTGAAACCCGCGCTATATCACTTAACTCATCAACCACTACCGGGTTTGCGATATAGGAGGGGGCTCCAACCTGTTCACTTATTCGGCACACCAGCAGAGCACCCAGATTGCTGGCATGCTCACCGTAATCTGCTCCGCGTAAAATCCGTATCATATCAGGAGTCACCAGATAGATTCCGCCCATGACAGGTTTTATCATCCCTCCACGTCCGATAAATATATCAATTCCCGAAATATCAATCTCGTTTTCTTCCAGAAACTTCATCACAAAGGTATATCTGAATGCTTCCTGGTCTATAACATATTGAAACACGGAGAGATCTTGTGATGAATGATAATAAGTAACTTTAATTTTTTCATCAAGATTATGAAATAAGGAGATTTTAGTTGATGTTGATCCGGGGTTTATAACCAGAATTTTTTTCACCATTGCTACCGCCCCCCAGTTGTCTCATAATACTCCAAAGCTTTGTCTACAATTCTCAGGTTTGCAGTCACGAACTCTTTCCGGCTTACACTTACAGGGATAATTTTCTTCAATGTTTCAGGCGGCATAATCCCTTTATGCCGAAGATATACCGTTAGTAGTATAACATTTGCTGCAGCAGTTAAGCCCTCTTCTGTTGCAATATCAGTTGCCGGTATATACAGCACCGTAACATCATCCCGATAAACTTTTCTCGGAACAATTGATGAGTTGACTATTATCAGCCCACCGGGAACTACATCGTCCTCAAAAGCATCCAGTGAAGGGCCATTCATTGCGATGAGAACATTTGGATCATCAATAACCGGTGATCCGATTCCATCATTGGAAAGAATAACACTGGCATATGCCTTCCCTCCGCGCATTTCCGGTCCGTAAGAGGGAAGCCATGAAGCATGAATGCCTTCAGCTATTCCGCATTTCGCCAGCAGCGTTCCGCCGGAAAGAACACCTTGACCGCCAAATCCAGCAATTTTAACCAGCTGATCCTCATCAAGTTGTAAAATTTCAATATTCGGGATGGGGGCATCACCATTCAGGAGTGTTATTAGTTCCGCATCATTCATAAAGGGAATCTCTTCTGACGCAATTGCCTTGTGTACATCCAATGTAGAATCTATTGGATTACTGGAATTGCAGGTATCTCTGAAACATGTTACCGGAAAAACAGGTTCCAGATTATCAGCAAGCCATTTTCGTGACTCTACTGGTGACATTTTCCAATTAACCGGGCAGGGAGAGAGTATTTCTATGAAAGAGAAACCCCTTCCTTCCACCTGATATTTCAGCCCCTTTCGAACAGCTTTTCTGGTTTTAAGCACGCCCTTTGCTGAAGAAAGCGTTACCCGTTCAATATAGACTGGAGTTGTTGTGGCATTAATAATTTCCGCCATCCCAATGGGCAGCCCATCTCTTCCGGCATCCCTTCCAGTGGGAGTTGTCAGGGTTTTCTGCCCCTGGAGGGTTGTCGGAGCCATCTGCCCGCCTGTCATCCCATAAATTGCGTTATTAACAAAAAATACTGTTATATTTTCACCACGATTTGCGGCGTGTATAATTTCCGAGGTTCCTATTCCGGCAAGATCCCCATCCCCCTGATAGGAGATTACTATCGCATCTTTGTGCACTCTGCGAACACCAGTTGCTACAGCCGGAGCTCTTCCATGAGAGCACTGGATATTTCCTGTATCAAAATAGTAATAGGCAAAAACTGAACAGCCGACAGGGGAGTGAAATATCACTCGATCTTTTATATCCAATTCGTCTATTGCTTCTGCAATTAACTTATGTACGGTTCCATGACCGCAACCAGGGCAGTAATGTGTTGTTACTTCATTTTCCCCTTTTCTCTCAAAAGTATTATAGAAGGCTGCTGGTTTTTCATGCTTAATCATGCGTTGCCTCCTCTACTGTTTTTTCCTGATTTTTTTAGATCAGCCGCAACTCTCTCTGTAATCTCTTTTACGGAGGGTACAATTCCCCCAAGCCAATTATAACGCAGAATTTCTGAGCATCCATGAACACTAAGCTCAACATCATCAGCCATCATTCCGTTATTAAGCTCTACAACAGCCAGAGTTTTTTTCATTTCTGCAAGCCTTTTAATTGCTTTTTTGGGAAAGGGAAACAGGGTTTTAGGACGGAAAAATCCGACTTTATAGCCCTCTTTTCTCATTATCATCATTACCGTATGGCATAATCTGGAACATATTCCAAATGCAATTAATACAATATCAGCATCCTCTGTACCATACTCTTCAAATTCAACACAAGTTTCTTCAAGTTGACGGTACTTATGCTGGAGATGTTCGTTATGATTACTCATCTCCCGTGGTTTCATCAAAATGGAGGTTATAAGATTCCCGCGGCTTTCTGCATCGCCGTACACAGCCCAATCTTTTCGTTTCCCCGAGACAACAGTTTCAGGAATATCAACCGGTTCCATCATCTGCCCGATATAGGCATCGCTCAGGATAATTGCAGTCATTCGATAGGTATCCGCTAATTCAAAGGCTTTTCGGGTCATATCACACATTTCCTGGGCTGAATTCGGGGCAAATACGATATTACTGTAGTTACCGTGACCGCCGCCTTTTACCGTAGCATTATAATCACTCTGTTCCGGCCATATATTGCCAAGTCCCGGTCCGGCACGCTGTACATCCACAACTACAGCCGGAAGTTCTGCCCCTGCTAAATAGGACAATCCCTCAGCCATTAAAGAGAGGCCGGGTCCCGATGTTGCGGTCATTGTTCTGGCACCGGCACTGGATGCTCCATAGATCATATTTATAGCGCCTACCTCAGACTCCGCCTGCAGGAAAGTTCGTCCAGAGGCAGTAAAATATTTAGCGGCTGCATGTGCAATTTCACTGGCCGGAGTTATCGGGTAGCCAAAGAAATGTGTAGCTCCTCCGGTTAGAGCACCATGAACAACTGCTTCATTTCCTTTCATCAATATTCTGCTCATAATCAGAGATCCTCCCCTGTTCCTGTTTTTTCCTGAGACTGCTCATCTTTAAAAACCGTTATTGCCCCGGGCTCGGGACAAACATAGAAACAGAGGCCGCAGGCTGCACAACGATCCTCTCCAATAAACACCGCACTTTGATATCCTAAAGAATTAAAATCTGATCCTATTGCCAGACAGTGATTTGGGCAGGTTTGTACGCATACCCGGCATCCTTTACATTGATCGGCCGTTATTCTTACATAGTTCATAATTCGTCTCCAAACGTTTTGTCAATAGTATGATTACAATATATTCAGATTTTATCAATTAGTCATTATTAACTAGCTAGCATTTAAATAGAATTAAGTTAAGGTTGATTCAAAAAAACACTCATTGATGTTATTTATTTCCTGATTTCATCTATTTTTTATGCTATACTATTTTAAAGTTACACCGTGTCACATTTACACCCATGGAGATTGATACATGAACCTCTTTTTTTTAGTTGTTAGCATAATTGCAGGTTGTCTGGCACTATATTTGAGTTTAGGATATTTTCTCGGCAGACATATGGCACGAGAGTTCTCATTTTCTAAAAGCAAACCCCTCTCACTCACGTACTCCGTGTGCCTTGAAAACGGAGAATACACAAAAGAGGAGTTTGAAGGGTATAATTTCAGTGAATTTTCTGTTGAATCTGATTTTGGATATACATTGCAGGGAGTCTTTTCTGCAGGAACAGACCCCTTAAAAACAGTCATATTTGTGCATGGCCATACTTGGACCTGGCATGGAATGGTAAAATATTTTTCAACCTATGCAAACCGTGGATACAATATTATTGCCTACAATCATCGATATCATGGAAACAGCGGTGGAGAATGCTGTACTGCCGGATTTTATGAAAAAAGCGACTTGTTAAAGATTGCAGATTGGGCACTTACACAATTTACCGAAACAAAGACATTTGGAGTAATGGGAGAATCTTTAGGTGCTGCTACTGTATTGCAGTACATGCCTCTTGATAAACGTCTGACTTTTGCCCATGCAGACTGCCCCTATTCTGATGCTGCTGAACTGTACCAGCATCAAATGAGTCTCTACCACCTTCCATCGTTTCTAAAAAATACCACCATCAAATTTTGTGACCGTTATTTCAAACACAACTGCGGCTTTTCACTAAATCAGGTCTCACCTATCCGGGATATTATGCAATCCTCCGCCCCTCTTTTACTGGTTCATGGTGATAATGATAATTATGTACCACCGAGTATGTCTGTAGATATGGCAGAGAAGCGGAAATCACACGAGCCTACTACCCTGCTTCTGATTGAGGGGGCTGCACACGCTAAGGCTTCATCAGTAAACCCGGCACTCTACCATAAAACTCTGGTAAAGTTTTTGGATGAAGTAGAGAAAAATTAAGGAGTACTCATTCTCCGGTGATCCCTCTAATTGTATAGTAACTTATACACAAATTCATCAGATCTTCCAGTTGATTAATTTGCTGGGATGCAATCTCAATTTGAGCACGAATATATTCCACTTCCATCCCGACTCCGCCATCAAATTGTAATTTTTTTATAGCTGCCTGACGTTCAGCATTTTCGATCAGCAGTGAATCATATTCCAGACGCTGCTTGTTAACCTGAAAAACTACAGCTTCACTGCGCAGAGCAGAAGAAATTTCATATTCTGCAGTTTTGCGAGCTTCCTCCGTCCCTGCAGTATCAAGAATTTTACTCTCAATATCATTGAAAAGCTTTCCTCCGTCCCAAATGGTCGTTTTTACGGCAACTGTCAAGTTCAGACTATAATCATCTTTTCTGAACCAGTCTGTTTCAGCAAAAGGAACTCGCGGCCCCTCATATCCAACATCCATCTTTAAAGCGAAATCCGGTTTCCAATAGACTGAATTCTCAGCAATTGTCAGCGCACGACCCTGCAGAATTTCTGTTCGGCTGAATATCTGGAAAATAGTGCGATTGGGATCCAAGGCTTTACTCAGTAGGTAATCTGTCGATTGAACATCCAGAAGCTGGATTGTCTCCTCATCTGGGATAAATCCAATTTGAGCCAGGGATAATTGAGAAAGACCCGTCAGATTCTGTAAATCAGTAAGCAGTCTCTGCTGCTGAAAAAAGATCTCCAACTGTACAATATCTATCTCACTGGCGGCAATCTGAGCCTGAAGAACATCTTCATAGACAATAAACCCAGACTCATAACTTCTTTCGGTAATTTCCAGCAGCCTCTCAGCAAAACCCTTCTGTTCATTAATTTTATGATTAATTAAATCCAGATAATACAATGAGCAGAGATATCCCTGTATCTGGGGTTTCAGCTCCTCCTGCTTCTGAGCAGTCTGGAGGATATTGATTGTTAAGGCATCTTCATAAATTCTAATAGAATCCGCAATTTTACCCCAGGTAAACAGAGGTTGTGTAAGTTCCAGTCCAATTCGATAATAGGTGGATTCCTGCCCGGGAAAAAGCGTAACGGCACCTCCTGAAAAATCAGGGGAAAATCCGGATGGCCAGTCAATGCCTGACAGGATATCATCAGGATTGACCTTTATGGCATCCATAGGGTTTCCGACAAAAGTACCGCTTACCGTTAAATCTATATCCGGGTATTGGCCTGCTTTGGCATTTTGCACATCAAGCCTGCTTTTTTCTATCTGCACCAGGAGCTCCGCAATCTCGCGGCTCTCTGAGATAGCAGCTTTATAGAGATCCTCTTCATAATAAATTTCCGGCACCCCGGAAGCTGCCATGACAGCAGCTCCGGAAGATCCAGCCTCTCCAAGCTGCTGAGCAGCCAATGGGAGACTGCAAATAAAAAGGATAGAGAGAAATACCTTGATTTTATCTCCTCGATAAGATGTTAAATGCACAAGACTAATCCTTCTCTATCTCTATATAATTCCCCTGCACCTCATCAGATATGAGAATAAGTGCAGCACTCTGTTCACCTGTGTCAAACAACCCGTTTCCATCGGCATCAATGATAAGGTAGTACTTCCGGGAGCTGTATGCAGTAGTGTAATTAGCATCTGTCCACTCAAGATCGTTAAAACTAAACCAGCCGTTTTCACCGGTATCCGAGTCCCGCCGTGTACCTTTAAACATATGATCCGGCGAGTCCCCATTTGCAGGTGGTGTATCGGGTGGTGTGTCGGCAAACAGAAGCAGACCGATTCCATTCAGGCCTTCATCAACGGTATCTGTAACATCCCTGATATCATTGTTATCAGTACCTCTATCTTCAAACAGAAACCCGGAAAGGTTTATTCCGCTGAAAGATATTTTTTTCATAGACAGACTCTTCTCATAATCGGTATCGTTCATGATCGTATACTCAATATAGGCATCATGTTCAAGAAAACCACCGGCGGGAGTTGTCTGTTCATCATCATC
>CAZMOX010000059.1:8058-12527 GCA_964567895.1 uncultured Spirochaetales bacterium
TCCTCATCCGGATCGATCCCGCCGCTGCTGTCGCGATCCCACCCGCCATTGGTAAAATCAGCATCAATTGCCGCATCTGAAGTATACCCATCAAGAGTGACAACGATACGAACCAACGACTTACCGCTATTATCAGTTCTTGACGGTATCCGCGGATAGGTAATAGCTATGATAAATTCACCTTCATCATTTGTGAAGGCATTAGCAGTCGGTGCCTGAGACCACTCAACGGCAGAATAGAGTCCTGTCCCTGTTGTATATACCCATGATTCAGGAACAAAAACTTCTACCAGCGCTCCCTGCAGTTCTGCAAGTGAATCATCAAAATCTCTTACTGTGCCCCTTAACTCGGCACCATTCTCTTCACTGGAAAGCACCAGGTCATCACTTACCGCATACGTTCCATCATCATAGGTTCCCGGAACCTCAAATGCATAATACCCTCTGGTTTCGTTATCATCACGATATGAATCCCCATCTATATCAAACCAGTCATCATGCACATCGGCATTCCCGGGATTCTTCTCCTCTTCCATAAGATAAAGATTTGAGTTGATAATCATTCGCAATGGGGCAGTCTCACTACCTCCGGATCCGGCAGAAGAGATACGCGGGAAGGAGATATCAACCGAATATTCCCCATCAGCATCGACTGCTGCAGAATAGATATCTGTTTCTGACCACTCTATAGAGGTATAGTCGATATTCCCGGTACTGGTATAGGACCATTCCAATGGTACATAGATTTCAACTCCAGGTAGTCCATCACTGAAATCCTGACCTGCATCATCCAGAACCGTGCCCATGACCGTAACAGTCCTTGTCAACTTTAGAATCTTCACAGCAGGAAGAGTGTTGGAGACATCAGAAACCACTCTCATAGGAAAGGTGTTCATAGTCAATCCATAATCCCGATGATAGTAGAGAAAATAAACATCCTGATAGTCAGCTGTTTTCCCCCATTGAGGGAAAAGATCGTGCCAGGTAAATCCGGAAAATATATACTCACCATTTTCATCGGTAGTATTAACCATAAAAGCATTTCCAGATGCTTCCGGTAAAATCCCCTTCTTTTCCCATTGGGAAAAATCGGCATTCCTCAGCTGCTCGTTTCCATAGAGGTATACGGTAACGCCATTCAGCGAGGTATCTTCTGTCGACTCCTCATCAAGAAGAGTTCCTGTAATATATGCGGTAAATACCGAAGAGCAGCTGGATAAGATGACAATTAACACTACAGCTACTGCTGCAAGCATCAATTTTGTTATAGATAGCTGCCTATTTTTACCTCTATTCATTACTCTTTTTTTCCTGTTTTGGTTTCTTCTTATTTCTTTCAATATATTCATTATCATAAGCCTCCAACATGCTTATTTCACGGAGTTTTCTGAGTTCATACGAGTAGTAGAGAATTGGGATTAGGAACAGCGTTATAAGCGTTGATGTTATTAATCCGCCGGCAACAGCCTGGCCAAGCGGAGCGTAGATTTCAGCCCCGCCCCCTTTACTGAGCGCCATAGGAAGCACTCCAAAAAAAGTGGTCAATGTGGTCATGAGAATTGGTCTCAGTCTTGATGCAGCACCATTTAAGACAACCTTTCTCAGGACACTGATTTTTGCATCAATCGTCTCATCATGCCGGTGCAGCCTGCTCCGCAGTAAATTCATATAATCAATAAGGACAATGGCATTGTTTACTACAATACCTCCCAATGCTATTATTCCCAATAGTGCTACAATAGAGAGGCTGGAACCAAAAATAAGCAGCCCAAGAATTACACCGATAAAACAGAATGGTACAGAAGCCATTACCAATATGGGATGAACAAATCGCTCAAACTGAATCACCATCACCATGTAGACCAGAAACAGTGATACCCCAAGTGCAAGCAGCAGTGTTGAAATAGAGTCTGAAAAAAGTGCAGAGGAGCCGGCTATTTCCCAGGAGACACCATAGGGCATCTCTTCTCCCTGCAAATGCGCCGATATCCGTTCATGGACTCCGGAGGTATCCTCTCCGCTCAGATAACCGGTAACAACAATGGTTTTCATTCTATTTGTATGGTTAATATGAGAGACTGCCGGCTCCAGTTTCATATCTGCTATGGTAGAAAAAGCTATTGATTTACCTGAGGATGTCTGCAGGGTTATCTGCTGCAGTAGATCTTGTGTCAATGTTTTTCCCGAAACATCCGAAACAAGATAGATCGGCAGAGTTTTCTTACGTGCAGTAATCCCCATTAAAGATGTACCTGAATCCGGCAAAGTTTGAAAAACAGCTTCAGAAAACTGTCCAATCTCCATTCCTGTAAAAAGGATTCTGCTTGTTATTGCCGCTTCATAGCTGGTAATACCCATAATTCCAAGATAATTCAGGGCTAAATCTGCAACGATAGTCTCCCCGTCAATCTTGGTATCTATCACCGTTTTCACCACTTCCGGATCATCACTGAGAATATTTTCAATTTTCACCGCAGTTTCATAGAGTTTTGCAAAATCATCAGAGGAGAGCCGAATCTGAAAACCGGCACCACCTGTTGCCATACCCATAAGCTTATCAAAGCCGCCGTTTTCGACTACTAAATCGATGTCGGGAATATTCGACGGAATTACCAGCTGTATTTCCTGTATTATTTCGTGTATGGACCGGTTCCTCTCCGAAACGGGAACCAAAAGTATTTTTGCATAGCCGGTATTACTGTTTGCATTATTACGCGAGAATTCTGATGCATAGCCGGTAAAAAACACCGCAGTATCAATCTCAGGAACAATCTGACGAATCAAATCCTCCACCCGCAAAACTCTTTCTCGCGTCTGGTTTATGGAAAAGCCGCCGGGAAAAGACATATAGACATATATTTCACCGGAATCGGTTGAAGGAATAAAGGTTATTCCAAGAGTCCCGACAATAACCACACTGATCAATAGTATGGATATACTGAAAATGATGACAAAAGTTCTGTTTCTCAGAGCCAGGTTAAGCAGCCATCGATAGCCTTTCATGAGGTAGACCATGGCAACTGCCCCAGGCTGAAATCCAGGGCGCCTGGGGTTCCCCCCGGCATCAGTCCGATTTTTCAAAAGACGAGTGCTTAGTAAAGGCACAATAGTCAGAGACACAGCCAGAGAAGCTGTAAGGGAAAAAACTATGGTGAGCGAGATATCCTTCATGATTATACCGATCAACCCGGTTAAAAACAGAAGTGGAAGAAAAACACCAACTGTGGTGGATGTAGAAGCAAATACTGCTCCACCCACCTCACTGGTTCCTTTGTCTGCGGCCTCAATAATGTCCAAACCTTCATAATAGTGACGGTATATCT
This sequence comes from uncultured Spirochaetales bacterium, assembly GCA_964567895.1. Lineage (GTDB taxonomy): Bacteria > Spirochaetota > Spirochaetia > JABMQR01 > JABMQR01 > JABMQR01. The sequence goes on from CAZMOX010000059.1 coordinate 11,382, forward strand.
GCTCCAAAACAACAATTGAACCATCAACCACCATCCCAAGGGCAACAACAATTCCGGCCATACTCAAAACATTCATAGTTTGGCCGGACAGATACATGCCAATAAAGGTAAACACAATACTGAGAGGAACAGAGACTGCAATAATAAGGGTTGCCCGGATATTACCGAGAAAAATCAGTATTACCAGCACTGCCATACCTACACCAAGAAGTCCTGAACGTATGACCGTATTGAGTGAAGTCTCTACCATACCGCTGTCATCCTGCAGGATATCAAAACCAACGGCACCATCATAGGCCTCTTCTACTTCAGCCAGCACACGATGGACAGACTCAGCAATCTCCAGCGTATTACCATCCTCACGTTTCGTGATATCCACTACAATAACACTTCGTCCGTTTGAATCTATATATATTTCAGGCTCCGGATACTCTATTGCAATATCCGCAATATCCTTCAGATAAATTGGCGTTACACCCGTACTACCGACAATAAGCTCCTCAATCTCTTTTAACGATGAGTATCTGCCCTCAACTTTCATAAAGAGTTCTTCGCTTCTGTAACTTGTTACTCCGGCAGGCATAGTGATATTGGTATAATTCAGCAGAGTGAAAAGATCCAATACCGAGATACCCTGGGTATTCAGATCATCAATTCTCAGTTTAATGGAAACTCTTTGGGATCTCCCGCCGTATCCTTTCACGGTTGCAACACCCGGTATTCTGGTAAGCTGAGGTATTATCTCATCCTGCACAAGTCGATTAGTCCGTTCAGCATCGTTCCCGGCACGAACCGCAAAGGAGAAAATCGGCATCATGTCTACACCGGCTACGAGAGCAATGGGATCACCTTCCAGATCATCGGGCAGATTCCGCCGTAGGAGTGTTATATTTGCCCGAACTTCAGAGAGCATATCATACGGATCTACCCCATCATTAAACTCAAGCTCGATCACACTAATAGATTCGCCGCTGGTTGATTTCATTTTTTTTAATTCAGGAAGTGTTGAGAACTGATCCTCCATAGGATCTGTTACCTGCTCCTCAATATCTTCGGGGCCTACACCGGGGTAGTATGTTATTACTGAAATTGAGGGAAGAGATATATTCGGCAGGAACTCCCTGTTCATGCTCATAATTGCCAAAA
>CAZMOX010000059.1:12627-15045 GCA_964567895.1 uncultured Spirochaetales bacterium
TCCTGAAGCACATGATGTCCATCTATGATAAAAAGACGATCCTCAAGTTCATCAGGTACTGAAAAGAAAGAATCTGAGTAGAGTGCCGGATGAAACTCCATTGCCTGAGCTGTATCCGTCTCTTTATCAACATACCAAAGGCTGCTTCCTGCTGTAAGCGCTATATAGGGAAGTCCTAGGACCTCAGGGTATTCATCGATGGCGATTTCAACTTCAACATACATCCCCGGCCGAAGATTCTCAATATTTCCCTCTAATGAACACTGTACAGAGAAACTTTTCGAATCTGCCGAAATGTAGGGAGAAATACTCTCTATTACTCCTGAAATCACATCTCTAATCTTGCCCCCATCAATCATATCCGGCCGCCTGATTAGTATCTTCATTGATTTTCCACGAAGCAGAAAAACATCATAATATTTTTCAGGAACCCTCACCGTTACAATCAAATCCTCAAAATCACCTATGGTCACCAAAGGAACTTGCGGTGATGTTAAACTTCCGACTGAAGTATGCACAGTCATCACTGTGCCGCTAATAGGAGAGGTTACCGTTGCATAATTGTATTGAATTTTTGCCAGTTCAAATTGGGAAGTATAGAGATCGTACTGGCTCCTTGCCTCATCATAATTCTGTTTTGGCGCTGCTTTCGCATTGTACAGTTGTTCCATGCGTTCAAAACTTGATTTTGCTGCCAGATATGCAGCTTCTGCCTGAGCCATCTGGAGCTCAAGCGGAGCCCTATCCACCAGAGCAATGAGCTCGCCTTCACCTATTTTATCACCTGCTTCTACAGAGAGTTCTTCTAAAATTCCTGAAACCCTCGGAAGTACCGTAACCATGGTATCCGTCTCAATATAACCGTTAAGAGCAATTGATTGGATAATGTCGTCATATTCTGGATACATCACGACTACAGCGGGTCTAGGCCGTATAACCGTTTCCGGGGGTGCATTAACCAGCCTCAATACGATGGTACCAACAAACCACAGTATTGCCGCCAGCAGAATATATTTGAGTATTGATAGTATTTTCAATTTTCTGCGGATATTCATAACTGCAGCATCTCCCCATATATAAATTACCGTATAAATTTAGGCAGGTGCAGATACCAATTGCAATATTTAAGGAGACGGACAGCACCGGAACTTAGTGACAACTGTCATATACCCTGCTGGAAACTTCTGTGATATAGTTATGGCATGAGGCATTTTATTGGATTTGCAGCCCCGCTTGAACCCGGACTGCTGAAAATATTCCGTTTGTTCTGTGCACTGGTCAGTGTGGCATTTCTCATGCTCTCACTAATCTCTCCTGTAGGGAATCTGCGTGGGTTAAACAACTTCTCAGAATCAGGATATTATCTGACTGCCAGTTACGTCCTGGCTTTTACCTATCTCTCTATCCCCCTTCTTCGTCGAAAGATGGGTATTTTTTATCTCCCGCTGGTTCTCGCTTTTGTTTCATATGTACCCATCGGTCTACTGAACTGGCTGCCGTTATTTATACCTGATATCCAAACCACTGCAACTATCATTAATTCATGGACAATTACCGCGCTGCTTCTCTTTCCTCTCATTATTCTAGCCTGGCAGTATGAATTCAGGGTTATTCTTATCTTTTTTGGTGTACTGGGACTATTAGACCCATTAATTCTCATTCTCAATACCGGTATCTATAATAGTACATTTTTTGAGACCCTCTACTCTTCTCTTGTGAGAATGGCTGTTTTTACCGCAGTTGGGTTTGTGATAACCGAGCTTAAAAGCAACCAGAAGTTAAAGCAGGATGAGCTGGAAAAAGCTAATGCAAAATTGACTAAACAGGCAGAGATGATTGACTCTCTCTCTGCAATGCGTGAGAGAACCAGAATTTCACGGGAACTTCATGATGTATTGGCTCATACCCTTAGTGGGCTTGCAGTTCAACTGGAAGCAATGAAAACGGTTGTCACAGAAGAGAACTCTGAGTTTATGATGATGATAGATCACTCACTTCAGAATGCAAGAAGCGGTTTAGCAGAAACACGGAGTATCTTGAAAGACCTGCGCTCCCTGCCGCAGGCAGGAGATGAATTACTCCAGGCAATAAAAATATTGATTCATGAGTTTTCAAGAAATAATGATATACCTGTTCAGATAAATAGGTTTGAAGATATCCCGGATTTACCAAATGATTTACTGCAGGTTATACACCGAATTATTCAGGAAGCACTGGAGAACACCAGAAAACATGCAGATGCAGATCAGATCAATCTCTCTTTATATGCAGCAGATGACTCAGGTCAAAAATATGTTTTCTTAATTGTCAGAGATAACGGGAAAGGGTTTCAACCTGATAGTATCGATGAATCAGAACACTTTGGGCTTCGCGGTATCAGGGAACGTGTCCAGGCAGCAGGAGGTTCCTGTAAGATAA
>CAZMOX010000060.1:0-14796 GCA_964567895.1 uncultured Spirochaetales bacterium
GTACTCTCTTTCAGGAGTTCTAATATCTGATCTGGGTGATCCGGTTTTAGGTTCAATAGCCTTTCTGAGTAATTTGTTCAGAGAGAGCATGGCTTTTCTTCTTATTCCATTGCTGGCAGGTTTTGGAAAACATAGAGCATCAATTAGTGTGTGCGGTGCAACGAGTATGGATGTTACCCTTCCAATGGTTGAAAAGTTTTGTGGTGTTGATTATGTCCCTCTGTCCTTGGCTCATGGGATTCTACTTACGCTAGTAGTTCCCTTTCTAGTACCTCTTTTATATGCTTCGGGAATAAGTTAGGATAGCTTACTTATTTAGCAAGTGCTATACATACCTGAAATGCAAAAAATTTAAAATTCTCTGTCAATAAACCACCTGTTTCATGAACCATTCGCAGCATAATAGCGTTTGAAGCCGGCTGAAGCTGATGAGAAAATATATAATTAGATACTTCGCTAACAGCTTCTCTTATTCCTTCAGGAGAGCTTTCGTTGAATTGTGTAAATGCATAATTACCGGAATGGAAAAAATTTTCAGAAAATATTGCCGGAACCGTATAACGGGCATCAGGAATTAAAGAGAACCCGGCCGTACATTTTTCTATGGAAATAGGGGTTGTTCCCGGCATCCAATTCCCGAAAATAGCTGCTTCCTGGCACGAGTAGCTGCTTCCCGTAAATGAACAGATTTGAGAATGTAAGTACTCAAGTGTTTTTTTCGGGGAGTAGAAGTCGATAGCAAAATCTTGATTTTCACCTGTTACCTGATAGGGAATTGACTGATACAGGTGTAATTTCATTACATTCATGCACAAATAATAAAAAATCAGATAAATAAAGTAAAGAGGTGAAGCTCTTGTAAATTATAAATTTTGCTAAATCGAAAGCTTTGGTTTGATGTTTTGGAATTGTATCAGTTAGTCAGAGATAAAAGAATATTTTCCAATAACTTTTAACAAGAGACTTTCTACAAAATCAATCCTCTGTTATCTTATTTATGTCATACTATAAAAATTTATTAGGAAGGAATTATATGAAACCTACAGAGTTGGCTAAAGGTGTTTTTCGCATAAGTGCAAATATTGGATCTCAGGATCTTTTTGAAGGGATCTGGCCAATACCAAATGGAGTCTCTCTAAACTCTTATATTGTTAGAGGGGAAAAAATAGCATTAATTGATATGGTAAAAGACTGGGAGGGAGCGGTTGATAAAATCTCGGTGCAACTCAACTCACTTCAGATCCAAATTGAGGACATTGATTATCTTATTCTAAATCATATGGAACCGGATCATACCGGCTGGCTTTCTGAATTGCGGGATAAAAATCCAAATATTAAAATTTTATGTTCAAAAAAGGCAGTACCTCTGGTAAAAGCATTTTATGGTATTGAAGATAATGTAGTGGCAGTCGGCTCTGGTGATTCTCTGGATTTGGGTGGCCGAAAACTCTTATTTGAAGATACCCCAAATATACATTGGCCGGAAACCATGATGACTGTTGAGCCTGAATCCGGAATTCTCTTTTCTTGTGATGCATTTGGTTCTTTTGGTAAAGTTGGTGAAGCTGTTTTTGATGACCAGCTTTCAGAAAAAGATCGCGAGTTCTTTAAAAGAGAGACGCTTCGTTATTATGCAAATATTGTCTCCACCTTTTCTACTTTTGTTGAAAGAGGTATTAAAAAATTAGAAAATCTTGATATAAAAATAATCGCACCTAGCCATGGAATAATCTGGCGCTCAAAACCGAAAGAGATAATACAGGATTATGTTAAACTGGCATCCTATATGAACGGACCGGCAGAGAAAGAGATTACTCTTATCTGGAGCAGTATGTATGGAAACACAGAGGCTCTTCTTGATTCAATCATTAAAGGGGTCGAAGAAGAAGGAGTTCCGCTTACTCTCCATAGAATTCCGCAAGAGCACGCATCGTTTGTTTTGGCGGCTGCCTGGAAATCTTCAGGAATCATTATTGGAACACCAACATATGAGTATAAGATGTTTCCACCAATGTATGCAATTTTGGATATACTTGAAAGAAGCCATGTTAAAAACAGAAAAGTTTTGAGATTCGGATCTTATGGTTGGTCAGGCGGAGCACAGAAACAATTCGATGAATTTTCTGCAGCAATGAAATGGGATTGTTTAGGATCTATTGAATATCAGGGAGCACCTACAGAAGTTGACAAACAGATGGCCTATATGAAAGCGAAGGAACTGGCCAGAGCGGTTAAGGTGTGGGAGTAAGTCTTGATCTGCCTGAAGACAGGTTTTTGATTTTTTCAGAAGCGGTAATATATTCAATTTCCGGTAGGTTTCCGGTTATGGTGACTGATGTTTCAAAACTCACATTGAGTGTCTCAGTATGGTGGGCGGAAAGGATTATTTTTGCCTGTTCGTACAATTCGTAACTAATAATTAATGAAAAATGTGTTTTTTGGATAAGTTCTTCCACTGGAATACAAGAGAGAGCCTCCTTGGCTGCGGCTGAATAGGCGCGAACCAATCCGCCTGTTCCTAGTTTTGTACCCCCAAAATAACGAATCACTATAACCAAAATATTAGTTATCCCCCTTCCTTTAAGAACTTCAAGCACAGGCCTTCCCGCAGTATTACGCGGTTCCCGATCATCACTCATACTAAACAGATCACCTCTTTTCCCCAAGATATAAGCATGTATGACATGAGACGCATCAGGATGTTCCTTTCGTGATTGTAAAATGTGGGATTTGGCCTGTTCCGGAGAGTCCAGAGGGGTTGCAATTGCGATAAATCGGGATTTTTTAATCACTATTTCTACAGAAACAGTTTTTAAGGGTATAAGCATACTTCAATAATAACACGCTTTAAATGCAGAGTTCAACAACCCACGATGTACATAACGTGTAAACGAATAACAAGTTAATAAAAATGATGGCTTTAATCTATTGAAATGAATAACAGGTAACTATATACTCGATTCTAAATGAAAGAAATAAAACAAAAAAGAAACACGCACACACTTGCTGTTGTATTAGTAATTCTCTCAATGGTTTTTTATGGAATCTCTTTTCCGGCAACGAGAATTGCTTTGAATGATTATAATCCTGTATCCCTGATTACGTTACGACTCCTTATCTCGTCAGTGATATTGATGTTAGTAAATATATTAGTATATAAACGAAGTGCAATTCCACTTAAAAAGGATTTACCTCTTTTTTTGTTAATTGCTGCTTTCCAACCCTTCCTCTATTTCCTCTTAGAGACATATGGGCTTAGCTCTGTATCAGCCGCGGTATCATCTTTGATTATTGCCACCATTCCGGTTTTTACTCCGGTAATCTCACGCTTTTTTATTCGTGAAAAACTGACGATATTTAATTTTACCGGGATGGTTTTATCTTTTACCGGAGTCATTCTGCTTGTGGCTTTTTCTGATTCAAACATATCAGAGAAAAGTTTTACTATTCCAGGACTGTTGCTGCTTTTTGGAGCGGTTCTAGCTGCTGTTTTTTATACTATTATAGTTAAAAAATTGCCGCACACCTATTCAGCTCTGACAATCACTGCAGTTCAGAATTCACTTGGTCTTTTTCTCTTTCTGCCAGTGTTTTTTGTTATTGATTACCAGGATTTCATTACTGCAGTGCCCGGGAAAGAAACCATAATCAGTATTGTTTTTCTTTCAATTTTTGCATCCAGTCTTGCTTTTATATTTCTTAATTTCGGTATAAAAAAACTTGGTCCATCAAAGGCTAACGGGTTCGTTAATCTTGTTCCGGTAGTTACTGCTGTCGTATCATTTGTTTTTTTCAAAGAGCAATTTTCTGTGTATAAAATAGTGGGGATGGCAGTAATTCTTTCAGGTGTACTTATAGCTCAGAAAAAAAGAAAAGATTTAAAAAGCAGCTAAAGATCCTCTTCGATGAGCCTCATATAATTATTTTCATGATAAATCGGTATTCCTAACTTATGTAAGGTTTCAGCAAACAATCCTTTTCCCGGAATGGTTTTCTCCAATCATTTATCTGGTTTTTGTTACTCCTATCTTTGAACATTCACCGTGAATGGGACACTCAGAGTACCGAGTATAAAGTAACAGCATCTTTGGTTCTGAGGGGAATAATGGTTGATATAAGAACTCTAAAAGGATCCTTTCATATTATACCCGAAAATTAATTTCATCTTTCTCATGTCTTGACACCTCTAACTAATCCCATTAATTTAGTTCTATGATTATAGTATTAAAGAAAAACGCTACTTTGCAACAAAAAGCTCATATCAAAGAATTTTTGAAACAGAGAAATTTTCAGATTAGAGAGATTATCGGAGAAGAAGAAACAATTTTTGGAGCTGTCGGCATTGCACGTGTTGATCTACGAGAGGTTGAAATTTTAGGTGGTGTGGCAAAAGTAATTCCAATTTCCCGACCCTATAAACTTGCTTCCCGCGAGCTCAAAAAAGAAGATACCGTTGTTCAGGTAGATAAGATTAAAATTGGCGGAAACCGTATTGCAGTAATCGCCGGCCCCTGTGCAGTAGAGAGTCGTGAACAAATGTTTGCCGTAGCAAAATCTGTAAGTGAAGCCGGAGCAGTAATTTTACGCGGCGGTGCTTTCAAACCAAGGACTTCCCCATATGCCTTTCAGGGACTGGGAGAAGAAGGCTTGAAAATCATGAAAGAGGCAGGTGATACATACGGCCTGGCAATAATAAGTGAAGTGGTTAGCCCTGTATATGTGGATATGATGGCAAATTATGTTGATATTTTCCAGATCGGGGCAAGAAATATGCAGAATTTTGAGCTTCTCAAGGAAGTGGGCAGAGCGGGCAAGCCGGTTGTACTTAAGAGAGGTTTGGCTGCAACAATTGAAGAGTGGCTTATGGCTGCAGAATATTTAATGGCTCATGGGACTGATGACGTAATTCTTTGTGAGAGAGGAATCAGAACCTTCGAACCCTCTACCAGAAATACACTTGACCTGAGTGCTATTCCTGTTGTTAAAAAACTTAGCCATCTTCCCGTTATCGTTGATCCAAGTCATGCAACAGGCCTAAGAGAAAAAGTTATCCCCATGGCACTTGCCGCAGTAGCTGCAGGGGCAGACGGATTGATGATAGAAGTCCATAATAATCCTGACAAGGCTCTCTCTGATGGGCCGCAATCGCTTTTTCCAGAACAATTTGAAAAACTCATGCGCGACATTCAGGCAATGGCTCCTGTAGTAGGTAAGTCTATTGAAAAAATACCCTACTATCAGACAGCTTCAATAGAGAGCTTTTCTAATATAGACAAATGGGAAAAACAACAAGATCGCCCGAAAGCGGCTTTTCAAGGTGTTCATGGAGCCTACAGCGAGATTGCACTTGAAAGATTTTTTGGTGATCGACTAGAAGCTAAACCTTGCAGACGGTTTGCTGATGTGTTTTCTGCTGTTATGAGCGGAGAAGCTTTATGCGGAATTCTGCCAGTTGAAAATTCATTGGCAGGGACAATCAATGACAATTTTGATCTGCTTATGCGTCATCCGGATATATCGGTGATTGGTGAACAGCAAATAAGAATAAACCACAATCTCATCGGCATAAAAGGAGCAAATCCTGAGGAGCTTACCAAAGTTTTTTCTCATCCACAGGGGCTTGCACAATGTGCAGAATATCTTGATAAGTATCCAAATATTGAAAAAACACCTTTTTTTGATACAGCAGGTGCTGTAGCGTATGTAGCAGAGCAGAAAAACACGCAATTTGCAGCAATTGCCGGTCAGAAAACTGCTGCTTTTTATGGACTTTCTATCTTGAAAGAGGGTGTTGAAACTAATCCAAGAAACTATACACGTTTTTATATCATAACCCGGGAAGAGCGGGCGGCAGCAGTATCCGGAGGTACGATACCAAACAGGGGAGTTCTTGTTTTTTCTACACCGGATACACCGGGATCATTATTTACCTGCCTGAAAATAATGGCTGACTATGGTTTAAACATGAAAAAACTTGAATCCCGGCCAATTCATGGAAGTCCATGGGAGTATATGTTTTTTGTGGAGACAGAGCTTACCGATTTGGCAGTATTTAACGAAGCTTGTGGCAAACTGAAAAACGCAAGTGAAACATTCAGGATTCTTGGAACGTTTTATTCTGACCGTTAAGAGATACTATGGGAAAAACAAAAGAGTATATACCGGAAAAACTTATTATTGGAATTCTTACAATTGAAAAACAGTTACCGGAACTATTAATTAAAAGAGTTGTTAATAATTTTGGACATATAGAGCGGATTGATGGTCCTTTCCCCTTTGATTATACAAAATATTACAACGAAGAAATGGGAGAAAATATTCAGAAGTATTTTCTCACATTTGATCACCTTGTTTTACCGGATCGTCTGGCAGAAATTAAGGAATTAACCAATCTGATAGAGAAAGAGTGGAGCAGTGGAAAAAAAAGAAGTATAAATCTTGATCCCGGTATACTTTCAGAAACCAGGTTTATTCTTGCAACGACAAAAGATCGCGGGCATCGGGTTCCACTAAAAAATGGTATATATGCTGAAGTAACTCTTATTTATATGCACAAAGAGTTTCAACCGCTTCCCTGGACCTATGCTGATTTTTGTGATCCCCAATATCGGATTTTGTTAAAAGAGATTCGAAAATCATACCTACAACAAATAAAACAAAAATAAATAGATTTTTTTGAATTTTTCTCCTCTATATCCCCGTAATACTCTATATGGGACTCATTAAAATATTTTTAAGAATCGTTACAATTCTATTTATTACCGGATTTTGTATATCCTGTGAATTTGTTAGCAATACGCACAAAATTACAGTGATATTTTCAGAGAAATCTCCCTGGGAAACAGCACAGGATAAAGATGTCTGGTATCTGCTTCGTTGGAATGATCCTGAACTCGGAATATGTGAAAAATACATACCGGCTGGTACAAAGAAGTCGGTTGTTGAAGTATCAAAAGGTGGTATGGTTGTTCTGGCAGCATATCCTGCAGGTAACGGGACACCCTTTGGTGCTTTTGTTACTATTGATAATACCTATGAGCACAAGGAGACAGAAGCAGTTCTCTCTTATTTGAGAGGCTCAACAGCGGAAATTTTACTGAGGGCTGAATCCTTTTTTACCGGCATAATAAATGGGGTGAATGCAGAAAAATTATCATGCACCATGGAAGAAGTTGGAGCCGGGGATAGCTGGAGAGTAGATAAAAATGAGCTTTTTTGGGCAATTTTACAAAGGACACTTGGAGACGAATCGGTTAAACCGATTGATTTATTTGATATAAGTATGTATGCAATACCGGAAGGGTTTTGGATATCTGATACTCCATTGAAACCAGGTTTTAGGGTTCACTCTACGGGGACAATAGAATTAAGTGGATTTTATCAGGGAACATTTAAGTACCTGTTGCCCTCTGAAAATCTTATGCTCGTAATAATTGGTCAGGAAAGTGAGGGATATTGGTACATCACAAGAGTTTTCCCTGATTTTCTCGTGCAGGAGGATGGTTTATAGTAAAAACTCAGCCGGGTCAGCGTGCTGTATAGTGTGTGTGCAAAAGGTGATGAGAGATTTCACTTCCCGGTTTCTGTAGAAAATCCTTATAAAGTTCCAGTACTTCAGCATTTTCATGTGATTTTCGTATTGGAAGATTTTTATCTTCCCTGTAGAGACCTGCCATCCTTTGAGCCCGTTTTGCCAGAGTATTTTCAAGAGGCTGTCCTCCGCCTCCAATGCATCCACCGCGGCAGGCCATAATTTCAATAAAATGAAAAGGCATCTCACCCACTTTTTTTGCCTCGGTAACTATATTTAAGAGTGTTCTAGCATTTGAAAGGCCGTTGGAAACTGCAACCCTGATCTCTGTCCCCTCAATATCAACGCTGGCTTTTTTTATCCCTTCAAGACCCCGGAGATTGGTAAAATCAAGAGAACCGAGAGTTTTCTGCGTTTTCAACTCATATGCTGATCGAATAGCAGCCTCCATAACTCCACCGCTTGCTCCAAAAATTGTAGCTGCTCCTGTGTATTGTGAAAGAACAGGATCCGGTTTCTCCTCTTTCATAGAATCAAACTGAAGTCCCGCCTGACGAATCATTCTGGCTAATTCTCGTGTCGTAAGAACATAATCAACATCTTGATATCCACTATCATTCATCTCCGGCCGGGCTGCTTCAAACTTTTTTGCAGTACAGGGCATGATAGAGAGTGAAATGATATTTTCCGGATCAAGATTATGAGTCTCTGCAAAATAGGTTTTTATTATTGTTCCCAGCATTTGCTGTGGAGATTTACAGGTCGAAACATGATCCAAAAGTTCGGGGTAGTATGTCTCTCCGAATTTTATCCAACCGGGAGAGCAGGAGGTTATTAACGGAAGAGTACCACCGGAAGAAATCCTCTCAAGAAGCTCTGTTCCCTCTTCCAGAATAGTAAGGTCTGCTGAAAAGTTAGTATCAAAGATATAATCAATTCCAAGACTTCTTAGGGCTGAGTATATTTTACCAATTACCAGGCTTCCCGGAGCCATATCAAACTCTTCCCCCAAAGCGACACGTACCGCCGGTGCAACCTGGGCTACAACTACTTTTTTGGGATCATCCAGTGCTCCCCAAACATCATCGATCATCTCTTTTTCGTAGAGTGCTCCGGTAGGACAGTAGACAACACATTGTCCGCAGTTTACACACACACTGCTTCCCATAGACATTCCATAACCAGGCGAGATAATGGTATTTGCTCCGCGGTCCATAAAATCAATAGCTTTAACACTTTGTACTTCATGACATACCGTGACACAACGTCCACAGCCTATACATTTGTTCATATCACGGATTATGCCGGCAGCTGTTCTGTCCAGGGGTAATCCTCTGGTATATTTATCATATCGGAGAGTTCGTATTTCAAATCTGTCGGCAAGTTTCTGAAGCTCACAGGAGCCATGTTTAATACATTGCAGACAATCATCCGGGTGTGTTGCAAGGACCAGCTCTAGAAGTCCCCTTCGGAGTTTTCGTAATTGCGGTGTATTGGTTAATACCTGCATACCCTCTGTAACTTCGGTAATACAGGCTCTCTGCAGATCTTTGCAGCCGGCAATGTCAACCATGCACATACCGCAGGTTCCAAGTGGTGTAAGATCCTCATGTTGGCACAAGGTGGGAATATCGACCCCCGCCTGTTTTGCTGCATCCAGTACCGATGTGCCGTCAACAACCTGAATTGTATTTTTGTCAATGGTTACAGTTATCATATCTGTGCCTCCCTGATATAATCATTCTGACGGATGTGTGCATGAAGTTCGCCGCTAAAAAATTTGAAGATACTCTTTACGGGCAGTTCGACAGATTTCCCAAAAGGGCAGAAAGAAGATCCATGCATAATGTCAACAGTCTCTTCCATCAGCTCCAGAAATTCCCATTTTCCTTTACCCAGGACTATGCTGTTTGCCATAAAGGAGAGTTGCCGGGTTCCGTAGCGGCAGGGAAAGCATTTACCACAGGACTCTTCTGCGAAGAAACGCATTTCAACCTCAAGAACCTCTGCCATTGAAGTGTCAGTATTCATTACCACAATTGCCCCGGAACCGAGGATTCCTCCCTTACTGTTCATTGATTTGAAATCAAGATGAAAATCCAAGGCTTCTGACGGGTAAATTGGTCCTGCAGTACCTCCTATCTGTATGGCCTTAAGTGTCCCGATAACACCCCCAGCCATGGTAATAAGATCCTTCACAGAGGTTCCCATTGGAGCTTCATATACTCCAGGGTTTTTGACTTTTCCACTAATACAGTAAAGTTTTGGTCCAGGACTTTCGGGAGTCCCTATAGAACGAAACCAGTCAAATCCATGCTGAAGAATAAGTGAGACACAGGCAAGTGTTTCTACATTGTTTATAAATGTAGGATGTTCCCATAATCCTTTTTCAGCTGGAAATGGGGGTTTGCTCCAGGGAATGCCGCGATTTCCCATGAGCGAATTCAGGAGAGCTGTTTCATCACCAACAACATAGGAGCCGCCGCCTTTAATAATATCAATAGAGAAAGAGAATCCTTCGGCAATATCGTTTCCAAGATATCCTGCTTGTTCCGCTTCAAGCAAAGAGTTTTCCAGGTTTTTTGCGATTTCAGGATATTCTCCCCGGATATAGATATACCCCTTAGTTGCTTTTACCGCATAAGCAGCAATAATCATTCCCTCAATCATCATATGGGGTGAGTGAGTCATAATAAATCGATCTTTAAAGGTTCCCGGTTCCCCCTCATCTGCATTACAGACAATATATGATGGGGTCTTCCCTGTAGAGGCTTTCCACTTTATTGCTGTTGGGAACCCCGCACCGCCGCGCCCGAGAAGCCAGGCTTTTTCAATTTTTTCTATGACCTGATCAGGAGTTAGCGAGAGAGCAGTTCCTAATCCTGTATATCCATTGGCTTTCTGATAATCTTTAATGTTCGGTGAAAGATCTTTAAACCTAAGAAAATAATCTGTCTGACTCATATCGTTTTCTCCTTCTTGCAGTTAATTATGAGTGTATCAACTTCATCCAGTGTTAGATTTGTATAGAGTTTGTCATTAATCATCATATTCGGAGCGGTGTCACAGCTGCCCAGGCAGTTCACAATTTCAAGAGTAAAAAGACCATCTTTGGTAGTCTCTCCACGTTTAATACCCAGTTCTTTGGATATGTATCCGTAAACTTCGAGAGAGTTTCCAATTCTGCAGCTGAGGGAGTCGCAAATCCGGAGCACATATTTTCCTCTCGGGGAGGGTGAAAACAGGTGGTAAAAGCTCATTACACCATCAACTTCAGCAATTGACAGCCCAAGAGTTTGGGCGATTTCCCTTCTTTCCGTAGCGGTAATATAGTTTTTTGTAATCTCTCGCTTCTGCATTGAATGAAACAGATGAAGAATATTTTCACGATTACTCTCTTTCAACGAAATCTTTGCAATTTCCATATAAAACTCCTTTGATGGCTACGAATGATTTCAGCTATCAACAATAATTTTTGTCACTTTGAGCTGCAACATATGTAAGTACTTGATGAGGTTTACTCTATTGTCTGCTGACAAGAAAACGCCGGATGTTAAACCAAGGAGAAAAATGCTGTTCAGATATGGTCAGCAAGCAGTAACTGCTGTGCTGTTAATTATTTTAAAGTGACCAGGATCCGAAAGCAAGGGTTAGAGGTTGAAAAAATAGATAAATAAATAGCGATTGATAACAAGTATTAAGTAAATGAAGTTTGGAAGAGTCTAAAAAATAGAATATTGTAAATAATCGCTTTTAGGAATAGGATATGTTTTTAATAAAAGTAAAACGGGATAAAAAATGGATAATGCAGAAAATAAATATAAACAATTATTTGAGAATATGACCTCGGCATTTGCCCTGCATGAGATGATCTATGATGAAAAGGGTAAACCCATAGACTACCGATTTCTGGAAATAAATTCCAGTTTTGAAGAGATGATCGGTCTGCAAAAAAAAGATGTAGTGGGGAAGGCTGTTCTTCAGATAATGCCAAATACAGAGAAGTCCTGGATAGACCTGTATGCCAAAGTAGTGTATACCGGACTTCCTACATCATTTCAGAACTATTCCATAGAACTTGACCGCTATTATGAAGGATGGGTATATCGACCTGAGGAGGGTCAGTTTGCTGTTGCTTTTACAGATATATCTGAATTCAAAAAGATTGAAAAAGAACTTACAGACTACCGGGACAATTTAGAGAAACTTGCAGAGGAACGTGCTGATAAGCTTGTTGAAACTGAACAGCGCTTTCATATGCTTTTTAACCACACTTCCGAACCTATTCTGATTATTGATCTCGAAGGAAACATTATTGAGTTTAATAATGCGGCTAAAAAATCTCTCGTATATTCTGATGAGCAATTAAGAGATTTGAATTTCTTTAATCTGCTTACAGAAGATACCTCGGAAGGGGAAGAAAATAAAAAAGAGTTACTCTTATCTTTGAATATAAATAAAGGATCAAGTTCGACAGAAACGGTGTTAAAAAAGGGAAACAATAATACTTTTCCGGTTATGCTGACAGCTAACAGAATTCAGATGGGAAGTGATCTCTATATTGCGATGATAATTTCTGACAGAACTGAGCAGAAAAGTATGGAAAAAACCCTGGTAGCGGCTAAAGAACAGGCAGAAAAGGCCAGCCAGGCGAAAAGTTTTTTTCTGGCAAATATAAGCCATGAAATCAGAACACCCATAAACGCCATCCTGGGCATGGTATACCTGATGCAGGATACTCAACTAACCGAACAGCAGCGTGAATATATGAAAAACATCAGTTCAGCTGCCAGAACCCTATTTGGAACAATAAACGGGATTCTAGATTTTTCAAAAATCGAATCGGGAAAAATGGAAATAGAGTCACAGTCGTTTAATCTTAAGAATTTAATACGGGATATTCTCCCCGACTTTAGTCTGGCTGCAGAGGAAAAGGGGCTGGAGTTTAGGATAAATATTGAAGAGGATATTCCTGAATTTGTAATTGGTGATGCCTTTAGGATTTCCCAAATACTAAACAACCTGTTAACGAATGCCATAAAATTTACAGAAAAAGGGTATGTAGAAATCTCTGTTTCCCGAATGGTTCAACTTCGGGACATCGCACACCTTGAATTTGCGGTTAAGGATTGTGGTATCGGACTCTCTAAAGAGGAGCTGGATTTGATTTTCAAGCCTTTTGAACAAGCAGATGAATCGGTAACGAGAAAATCCAGCGGGACAGGACTTGGTTTAGCAATTTCTCGGGAGCTTACGGTTCTTATGGGAGGAAAGATAGTAACCACCAGCACAAAGGGCAAGGGAAGTACTTTCACTGTTAAGCTTCCCCTTCATATTAGTAAAAACAGAGAGGATAGTTTTGTTCCAGGTTTGGATGTGAGTATTTTGAAAAATACCAGAATATTACTTGCGGATGATCATGAAATAACACGCGACGTGCTATGTGAGATAATAAGAAAAACTGGTGCAAACGTTACAATTGCAAGAAACGGCAAAGAGGCTATTGATCTTGTAGTGAAGCATGATTTTGATATCATTCTCATGGATATACAAATGCCTGAGATGGATGGATTGACTGCGGCAAAAGAGATTAGGCATCTTAATAAGCCGGGCGTTAAGGAAGTAATTATTCTTGCGGTAACCGCACATGCCATGATTGATGATATCAGGAAAAGCTGGGCTGCAGGGATGAATGGCCATATAACAAAACCAATAAAGGCAGAAGCGTTAAACAGACAGCTATGTGCCTGGATAAGCAGCCGGAAAAAAGGGGTACCGGAGAACCAAGACAGGTAGATTACGAACCCAACTCAGTTAACTCCAAATTTCTCGGTGTCCCGGCAATGTCCCATAAATCCTGCCAATCCTGATTATCTTTCCATAAAAAGACTTGTCCTTTTATGAGTCTGCAATTTTTATCTATTGCAGATATTTGGTTTAATTCTTCATCTAATAATGGTGTAGAAGTTGCTGCTTCTAAATTGCTTCTCATGTTTTTTCTGTTTGTAGAGAAAGGAATAGGGATTTGACCTCTTTTTATTGCCCATTTCAAACAGATTGCTGCAGGATGAACTCCATATTTATTTGACAGTGAAACTATTAACGGATCTGTGATATCTACAGTATCTTCAATTGTTCTGTCTCTTTCCGGCCTGCCGGGACTACCTAGTGGACTATAAGCAATTGGGACAATATTATTCTGTCTCACATATTCAAACATTTCCGGCTGTTGAAAATGAGGATGCAATTCCATTTCATTACATGCGGGAAAAATCTTGGCATCTGCCAATAGTAGTTTTAATTTGGGTATAGTCATATTGGAGGTTCCAATATGGTTTACCAAACCAGTTTCTACTAAACGTTCCATCTGCCGCCATGTTTTCATAAAATTATTATGAATATATGGTTTAGCCAATTCATTTCTACTTGTAACGTCGCAGCCCGGAGGATGAAAGTTCGGAAACGGCCAATGAACCAGATATAAGTCCAAATAATCAAGCTGCAAATCTTTTAAGGATTGAGCACAGGAGACCAGAACATCTCCTTGTCCATGGCTGTCGTTCCATACTTTTGAAGTTATCCACATGTCTTCGCGTTTTATAAAACCACTGCTGAAGATCTCCTGCAGCACCTTTCCTATTTCAGCTTCATTTCCATACACTGATGCACAGTCTATGTGCCTATAGCCTAAGGCAATGGCTTCTTTTACTGCACCGGCAATCTCTTTAGCTGTTATATGATCTGAGCCAAATGTTCCTAAACCGAGGCAGGGGATTTTTGCTCCACTGTAACATTGTTTATAGGGTACCAATTGAGGATTAATTGCATCCTCTGCAATTTGGAATTTTACTATACTCTCTTTGACCATGGTTTCCCTACTTTACTTCTTCATCAAAAACGATCGCAACTTTACCGCATTTTCCACTTGCCATTAACGCATAAGCTTCATCTGCTCTTTCCAGTGGGAATCGATGAGTTACCAAGTCTTCCGGGTGTATTTCCCAGTCCACAATTCTTTCTACCAGTTCTTCCATTCTCCAAATATTGGTTACCCAGCTTCCGTAAATAGTTTTTTGATCATGGATAATATCTCTGCTTGGTTGAAATTCAACACTTCCGCCTTCACCAATAAAGCAGATTTTTCCCCATTTTCTTGCAGCCTGAATACACGTTAATCTGGCTTTGTCATTTGCTGAACAGTCAATAGTTTTTTCACAACCCATTCCGTTAGTTAATTTTAAAATATCTGCTACATTTTTTGGTCC
>CAZMOX010000061.1:0-10734 GCA_964567895.1 uncultured Spirochaetales bacterium
AAGATAGAGATAGGGAGAATTGATCTATATTCATAGGGCACCAGAGTTTTAACTACCCCGGATTTACCTGCAGCAGCCGCTGCTGAAATGTCATCAGCAAGTTTGCGTAGTTTCCGCTCATCAACATCCGCGGCATACATATAGATAAAATCTGTCCCGGTAATTATCCGTAATCCAGCCCCGGCAACAATTCCACTGGTGATATTCTTTACTTTTCCTGAATCATATGAAATTCCGGATTTAACCGTCTCCTCAATATAAACATCTGCATAATCCCCACCACGGGAGAGTGCTTTTTCTAGAATTCCAGTCAATAATTCCTGTGAAAATTCCATAAATCCTCCATTAGTTAATGATGCCGCCTCCGACAACCTTATCATCTAAATATACAACTGCTGATTGCCCCGGTGTTATTACCGAAGATTCATCCAATGTAACAACTATCCTATTTTCTCCATCATCTGAATCTATAAACTCAATATTGCAGGGAATTGATGGAGCGCCATACCGTATTTTAACTTCTGCAGTAATCTTATCACTCCCCGATTCCCTCATTACCACTTTAGGAGGAATAAACCAGTTCGTCTCTGAAATAAAAAATGAAGATTCCGGAAGCTCTTCCTTTCTGCTTACCGTGATAGTATTGTTTTCAGGATTCACCTTTAAAACATACCAGGGCCCATCTGCAAGGCCAAGACCCTGCCGTTGCCCGATAGTATAGTGCATATACCCTCTATGCTTACCAAGCAAATTACCCTGATTATCGAAAATATTTCCTGCATTATAGAGAGTCTCTTTACCGAAATAATTGGCTAAAAAATCCGTATACTTCTCCGGTACAAAGCAAATATCCTGACTCTCCTTTACACTGCTGCCGGGAAGCCCCTGTTTTCCCGCAATGGCAACAATCTCTTTTTTTGTTTTATCACCGAGAGGAAAGAGAATATAGGGAAGAATACCAGGATTGATTCGGTAGAGCATATAAGATTGATCCTTTGTAACATCAATCCCTTTTTTTATTACCGGATAACCAAAGAGTGTGCTTTTGCGGGCATAGTGACCGGTTGCAAAATAGAGCGGTTCCCCGTTATCAAGTAACCCATCCTGAATAGCCTGCTTCTGAAGAATATGATAAAACAAGCTAAACCGAACCCGTTCATTACAGCGGACACAAGGATTGGGAGTTTTTCCAATCCGATAGGAGTCAGCAAAATCAGTAATCACTCTACTATGGAACTCATCGATCATATTAAATCGGTAATAGGGCACACCCCGGTTCTCACACAGGAGTCTGGCTCTTCCCAATGTCTCGTCATTGCAGCTCTTTGAGTCTACACAAATATCATGGCTCGCCCCGATTACGGTTTCCCATTCCTGCTGGAGGAGATATAGTGCAGCGCTTGAATCTACTCCGCCGCTCAATCCTACTGCTACTGTTGATTGAATTTTACCCATATCTATACATTAATGATTTTTACCATCTGTGCAATACCCTCCTCTTGACAACAGTGCAATCCTGGCCTACAGTTTTTGCATGTTGGAACATAATTTTTTCACGCCGCCTCCCAGGATTCTGGCTCACCGAGGCGATTCAGAATTTTATCCGGAAAATACGCTCCCTGCATTTATCAGTGCAGAGAGACTTAAGGTTGATGTCATTGAGACTGATGTGCATCTGACTGCTGATAATGACGTTGTTATCTGGCACGACAAAACGCTCGACCACCAGACTAATGGTTCAGGAATAGTAGAAGCATTCACTCTTAAACAGCTGAAAATGCTTGATGCCGGCTACTACTATACAAAAGATGATGGAAAAACCTTCCCCTTCCGTGGAACCGGTATAACGCTCATGTCCCTTGATGAGGCTCTGGAAACCCTTCCTGATATGCGGTTCAATATTGATTTAAAGACAAAAGATTCCCGACTTCCCGTGAAATTTACTGAGATTGTAGGAAAACATAATGCAATGGACAGAATTCTCGGAGCCAGTTTTCATACAGAAAATTTACAGGCTCTTAGATCTCTGATGCCGGGTATGTCAACAAGTTTTTCAACCTATGAAGTTTTTACTCTCTTTATTAAACAGAAGCTTGGTTTCCGCCCATCTTCCCGTGAAAAATTTAAGGGTCAGGTTTTACAGGTACCTGAGCGATACGGATTTCTAAAGGTTCTGACAGACCGTTTTATGCGGTCATTTCATGATGCAGGAATATATATCCATGTATGGACTATAAATGATGAGGCCGATATGCGCCGACTGATACGGATGGGTGCAGATGCGATCTTCACTGACAACCCGCGGCTCTTACAGAAAGTGTATGCAGCTATTCCCATTCCAAAAAATTATTTCAAGTATAGAGCTGAGTAGCCGGATTAATATTACCTGCCTCAATTTCCTTGAAATATTTAACAGTCCCGACTTTCATTTCTATGGTTGCGTCCTCATCACATACAATGATGGCATGCGGATGCATTTGAAGGATGCTGCAGGTCCACATATGATTCACATTTCCTTCAACCGTCTTCTGAAGTGCAAGAGCTTTTTTATACCCATTTACAACAACTACAACCTCTTTGGCATCCATGATAGTCTGGATTCCCACAGTTAGTGCTGTTTTCGGCACTTTTTCTAAATCATGCCCAAAATTCCGTGAATTGGCAATTATTGTATCCTGTGTAAGTGTTTTTATTCTTGTATGTGATTTTAAGGATGATCCCGGTTCATTGAAAGCAATATGGCCATCGGAGCCTATCCCGCCAAGAAACAAGTCTATTCCGCCGGCTGCTTTAATTTTTTCTTCATATGCCAGACATTCTGCTTCCAGATCCTCAGCGCTTCCATTTGGAATGTTTATATTCTCTTTCTTAATATCAACCAGAGAAAAGAGATTCTCCCTCATAAAGGTGTAATAGCTTTGCGGATGATCCTGGGGGATTCCAATATATTCATCCATATTGAATGTAATGATATTTTCAAAAGAGAGAATTCCGTGTTTATAGAGTCTGACTAATTCCTTATAGGTTCCAATTGGGGTAGATCCTGTCGGCAGACCCAATACAAATGGTTTTTCACTGGTAGGTGCTGCTTTAATGATAACCTGTGCAATATAATTTGCTGTCCATTTTGATATATTTTTATGATCTTTCTCGATAATTAAACGCATAGTGTTCCCCTTTTTATTACTCTTTGAGTTTCGAAATTTTATTGATAAGCTGCCTGGCTGTCAGCTGTTTTGCTTTAAGTCGTTCCCGCAATTCGATAATAAAACCATTATCATTAACATCACCGTTAATTTCCAGATACTCAGCGTCTCTCTCTGCTTCCCCATCATTCAGCGCATATCCCACACGGGCAGTCTGGGCGAACTCTTTTTCGGCATCACTGCAGCGCATAGTATCCAGAACTACAACAGCCTTAATCCATTCGGTAATTATAGTGATAAAATATTTCTGTGTAAATTGCTGCAGAGTTATTCGATATTTCTCTTCAATCATATGCATCACCCAGGCCAGTTCATACTGTTCAAAACGCGCATTAATTTCAGAGAATCGTGCATCCAGCTCTTCAGTTGTCTTGATTGTTCCCTGTTCGACAGCATAAATCACATTCTCAAGTTCATCCTTCGGTGTGATTAATCCTACTATATCCAACCAAGCCCCTTTTCCAGATGCAGCAAAGGGTTTTGGAGTCAGTATAGTCCTGAGTTCAGCAATAGTTTGAAAATCATGTATCCGCAAAAAGTTGACCACTATATTTCCGAGATATCGCGTAATTGCTGTTTCATATATTTCAATACCCTTTTCCAGGGCTGCTCGGCGAATTTTTACCCCATTATAGTAGTAAGTTTGAGTTGAGTGGCCGGCCTGCATTTTTATAGCACGGAGTTTTTCCTGTCCGGCTATTATTTTTTTGACCGTATAGGGTGACAGCAGATGAAAATTCAGATGATCAAATTTGACCGGAGCTTTTCTGTTGTCACGTTTTGGCCATTTTCGCGAATCCCTTATTGTGCCGATACTTCTTAAATTAATTGCCGGTATCAATAGTGATTCACCATCATGTTCAATAAGGTAGGAAAAGGGGAATTCCGAGGTATCTGAATTCGCGTAATGCCGTCCTATTATCAGCGTGAAGGCTCCTACTTTCATGGGCCAGAGCATATAGGAGTTGGAGGCAGTTTTTGATCCCCTCTCAATAATCCCCTGATGGTTTGGGCCAAGTTTGTACATGTGATTGCTCTGATTTGAACCGCTGCCGGCATTCAGAAAAGAGACAAGACAGGCAATCAGTAGAGTCGATTTGTGGTGAGTTACTGTATAGGGACCGGCAAAGATGGAACATGCTTCTCCGTGATACCCTGCGCAGTTTGCAAAAAATACGGAATTTTCTGCTGAGTACTGTTTTGACAACCGGGTTGCCTGTCCCACAAAACAGCGATCGATTATGGCATTCTCAGAGACTGACCCACCTTCACATATTATGAAATTCTTAGCTATTACATTGATTCCGACGTAGGATGGATCCTCTATACAGCTCCGTATTGTACCGTTGGAAAGTTCCCCGACTCCTTCCAGTACGGCGTAAGAATCAATTTTAACATTCCGCAATATCTGGCAGTTATTGATGTGTACATGGGAGCCTATCTTACCGTGATTTGTGGTTTTTTTGGTAGTATATTTTTGTATCATCTTCTGGAGATTGGTTATAAGTTTATCATGATGCCGATACAGTGCAATCAAATAGGCTGTATGAGCCGATAGTGTGTCGTAGATGGGAATTTCCCTACCCCCGCCCTCATTTATAACAACTACCTCTACGCCGTTGCCAAATGAGGTCTTCTCATCGACAGTAATAATTTCGGTATTAATAATTACGGTATCATTCCCAATATCGTAGTTGGCAATATGATGATTAATCTTCTTTATAAGAACGTTGTCCCCTACGGATACATTGTGTAGTTCTGCATCGTATATTCCGCAGGGCATCTTCATTCCGCTTTTCAGTGTTATGATTTTGGAGAATGTACCCAGATAGATCTCTCCGGAGAAGCCTGCACTTTTTAGTCTTGTCGGATCAAAGGGATCTTTCACATAGATGGTGTTCCATGATTCAGATGTACAATTATTATCCTGAAGTCTCTTCTGCTCTTCCTGAGTAAGTAATCGATAACTGGTTTGTTTTTCTGTGTTCATACTTAAGTATATGAGGTAATTTCAAAATTCACAATATTAAAAATCCAATTATTAAAAATCCAATTAATTTTCTATCAAAATTAGAAAAAATAATATAAAATATTTTGAGTCCAAAAAAACCGCCCATTAGATGAGCGGTTTTAAAAGTAGGCGGGAGCGACGGGGATTGAACCCGCGATCTCCGGCTTGACAGGCCGGCGCGATAACCAGCTTCGCCACGCCCCCACAACGAGATAGAAAATGCACTAATTTTCTATTTTTGTCAATAGGTTTAGCAAAGAAGGTTTAGCAAGAATCATATTTATTTTTTACCATTTTTTGATGCAGTCTCAGCCTATTGACTGTTGCTGTTATTTAGATAACAATCTAAATGTCTAAGAAACAGGATAGAAAATGGCTAATGTATTTAGGGCTCTGTCTGACCCTACGAGACGGGAAATATTAAAACTCTTACAAAAAAGTGACCTGAATGCAGGACAAATAACTGAACAGTTTGATATGAAAGCACCTTCAATAACCCATCACCTGCATATACTCAGAGAGGCCGGACTTGTACAGAGCGTGAAGCGGGGACAGCAGGTGATTTACAGCTTACATACTACCGTACTTCAGGAAGTCCTAAACTGGGTTCTTGATCTTCAGGGGAAAACAGAATGAAAAAATTCAATTTACTCTATATACCTATTGCAATCTCCTTAATTGGAACAATTTTATTATATTCACAATTACCAGAGCAAGTACCCATGCATTGGGATATTTCCGGCCAGATTGACAGCTGGAGGCCGCGATATTTTATCTTCTTCACTGCACTGCTGCCTGCACTCTTTGTCGTATTGCTGCGGGTTATTCCTCATATAGACCCTAAATCTGAAAGCTATTCCAGACATGGCAAAGCATATGGAATTATGGCCGTAGTGGTAATACTGTTTCTACTGGGAATGCATTGGGTAACTATCTTATTCTCCCTTGGTTTTCCCATTAAAATTGATATCGTTATTCGCGGGCTGATCGGTATACTATTTATTATTATTGGTAACTATCTGCCGCAGGCCAAACAAAACTACACTTTTGGGATAAAAACGCCATGGACGCTTGACAATGAAGTTGTCTGGAACAGGACGCATCGTTTCGGCGGTTTTGTGTTTGTAATAAGCGGATTACTAACCATTATTTCAATAGTGCTTTCTCTGATTTGGGATAGTTTTACCCAAAAAATGTCATTTGGGGTAGTTATTATCTCCTGCATTGCCGCTATCGTCCTAACCACACTCTTCTCATATCTCGAATTTCGCAAAATACAGACAGAAAAAGAGTCAAATATTTAGATTATTCAAATTTAATAATTATCTCCATTCCAATTCGTCTAATTCCTATACTAGCTTAAGAACATCCTCCAGAGTAAGTTTCTGTGCTTCCTCTTCGTCTTTCTTGTACTTATCAGGGAGAGCAATGTTACTCTTACCATGTTTCAGATAGACCCCGTAGCGTCCGGAGTAGAGTGCCAGAGGTTCTCCGCTGCTGCTTTTCCCAAAATCCTTGATCACCGCAGAACCATTTTTTCCGCGTTTGGGTGTTGCAAATATCTCCAAAGCCCGTTCAAGAGTTACCTCATAGACATTGTCCTCTTTTTTCAAAGAACGGAACTCCTTATTATGCCCAACATAGGGTCCAAATCGGCCGTTATTTGCAATAACGGATTTTTTAGTTTCAGGGTGATTCCCCAACTCTCTGGGCAGACTAAGCAACAGGCTAATCTCTTCTATCCCCATTTCTTCATGATTTTTCCCAGCTGGAATACTTGCACGCCGGGGTTTGGGATTTTCATCCGTTTTTTCACCCAACTGAAAATAGGGACCGTATCGTCCGATCATATAATAGACAGGAAGACCGCTGGAGGGTTCAAATCCTATTGGTTCAGGCCCGATTTTCTGCAACGATATAAGTTTCGCCACATCAGCATCGGTGATTTCTGCAGGGGTCAGGTCTTCAGGAATTGATGCATGAAGCTCTTCTCCGGTCTCTTCATCAGTACAAAGAATATAGGGTCCAAATTTACCAATTCTGATGCCGTCCACTAGTGTTATTTGAGGGAGCTTAATAGTTCGTGAGTCTGCTGGTTTTATCGCTTTTTCCTGAATATCGACACTCTTCTTTAGTCCCTTTGCTCCGCTGTAAAATTCCTTCAAGTATTTAAGGCGGTCAATTTCTCCCAGTGAAATCTCATCAAGTGCATTTTCCATCTCGGCAGTAAAACTATATTTAATAAGGTTGGGAAAATTCTTTTCGAGGAGCTGAATAACTCCAAAACCGATAAATGTCGGATTAAGTGCTGTCCCCTGTTTTCGTACATATTTCCTTTCAAACAGTGTATTAATTATTGCTGCATAGGTTGATGGCCGGCCAATCCCCAAACTTTCCAGCTCTTTTACTAAAGACGCCTCTGTAAATCTGTTTGGTGGTTTGGTTTCGTGTTTAACAGAGTCTAATGATTCAAGACTCAGTTTCTGCCCAAGTTTCATTGCAGGAAGGAATGTCTCTTTATTATCCAGTGCAGCCTCAGGATCATCTGTTCCTTCAACATACACCCGGAGAAATCCTGGGAATACAATCCGTGATCCGGTAGCAGTGAAACGTGTTTTTCCTGCATCAACCTTAACGGTGGTAAGTGCTTTTTCCGCTTCGGGCATCTGGCTTGCAAGTGTTCTCTTCCAAATCAGGGAATAGAGTGCAAGCTCTTTTCCGTCCAGACTGGTTGAATCAGGATGCCTGCATATTTCACCGGCAGGTCTGATAGCTTCGTGAGCTTCCTGAGCTCCCTTCGTTGAGGCACTGAATGTGCGGGGTGAAGCGGTAAGATACGCTTTCCCGAAAGAGGCTTCTACGGCATGCCGTGTTGCAGTTACCCCCTCTTCACTTAATGCCGGTGAGTCAGTTCTCATATACGTGATAAAGCCGCTCTCATAGAGCCGTTGTGCTATCCGCATCGTTTCACGGGTAGAGAGGCGCAATTTCCTGTTCCCCTCCTGCTGCAAAGTTGATGTAGTAAACGGCTGTGCAGGTTTCGTCCGGTTTTTTCTTTCCTGAATATCACCCACTACCCATTCCGATGTTCGGATCTCCAGCAGCAGGTCATTTGTCTGCTGATCATTTAGCCGCAGCACACTGTTTTTTGTATTATATTTACCCGTTATTGAATTAAAATCTTTGCTGCCCGTAATTTTGGTTCCATCGATAGATTCAAGTTTTGCCTCAAAATGATAGTCGGAGGCAACATCACATCTGCACAATTTCGCTTTTGCATCCCAGTAGGTACTTGATGAAAATTGAAGACGTTCCCGTTCACGGCTAACAATAAGTCGTAAACCTGGAGACTGAACACGTCCTGCAGAGAGCCCAAAAGCTATCTTTTTCCAGAGAAGCGGGGATAGGGTATATCCATAAAGCCTGTCGAGAATTCTTCGTGTTTCCTGGGCATTTACCAGGTTTTTATCAATTTCACGACCGGATTCAAGAGCCTGGTGTATTGCTTTTTTGGTTATTTCATGGAAAACCATTCTTTTATAGGGAATTTTTGGTTTTAGTTGGTCAACCAGATGCCAGGAGATACTTTCACCCTCACGGTCCTCATCAGTTGCAAGCAGCAGAAGATCAGCCTCTTTCATTTTGCTTTTTAATTCCCGGATAATCTTACTTTTTCCTCTGGGCATGATATACAGCGGCTTGAAATCATGATCAACATCAATCCCCAACTTTGCCCACTCTTCACCTTTATATTTTTTAGGGATATCTGATGCTGACTGCGGCAGATCACGGATATGCCCTACGCTCGCCTCCACCATATAGTTGGCTGGAAGAAACCGTTTTATTGTCCTTGCTTTTGTTGGAGATTCCACTATTACGAGAACTTTGCCGCTCATGTGCTGATCCTTCTTTATAATATAGTAAAATTAATCATTCATCAAAACTTCTTAAGCCATGTAAACATGGATCCAGTCAACCTTTCTGATAGATCAGAATAAAACAAAGTTTTATTCTCAGATTTATGAAAGTGGCTAGTTCTCTTTTGTACCTGTCATTTTTAAGAAAAGTCAAGTGGCTTTCTCCTGACAGTATTTTCAAATTACCGATATTTACCCTATACTTATGAGATATATAACTAGCTAAATTTTCTTTCATTTTGTTACTACATATATATTTATCAATTTTTCGTCAAAAGATTCGGATTGAAAGATATAAATTTCCGAAATTCTTTGCTGGGAAGAAGAAATAATCCGGGAATTCCGCAGAGCATCATACTTCCTGCTATTACCCACTGTATCGGCAGAAACTCACCAAGCCATCCACCAAGAGCCATTGCTACCGGCATTAATCCCGATAACAGCATACTTAGCAGACTGAATACTTTTCCTCGCTTATCGGGATCTATGGTTAACTGCATAACGGTCTGTAAAAGAATATTTACTATTGAATTAAAAATTCCACATATAACCGCAATTACCAACATCAATGGGAAAATTGGGAATAACGGGATAAATACATAGAGAAAAGTGAAAAATATCAGACTGCCTACAAACCAGTTAAACCTCTTTTCAGGGAGGATTTTCTTCACTGATACAAAGATCATACCCAGCAGGCTGCCTGCTGCCGATACTCCCATAAATATTCCGTATCGGGCCGGTCCTAATGACTCTGACTGCTGAAAAAAGGGAAGTATAAGTATAAACCCGATAGTTGCAAAGAAGTTTAGGAATGCTCCCACAGCCAACAGGGTTCTGAGTCCTTTATTTTTCCAGACATAACGATACCCCTCTTTCATATCCTGAAAGAAGGTGAGTTTTTTTGAATCATGAATATGAGAAGGTATGGTGATGAACGTTTCGGTCAGGCTGGAAAAGAGATATGATATACCATTCAGCAGAAACATGAGTGGTGCGCCAAGAGTTACATAGAGAAAACCACCGAGACTGTTTCCTGCTATTCTGCTGCCGGAGTGGATAAGGGCAAATGCAGAGTTTGCTTTTTCCAGTTTATCGGCAGGAACCAGATCCGGGAAAACTGAACCCACTGCAGGATCAAAAAAAGCTGCACAGGTTCCAAGAAGAATTCCTACGGTAAAAACCATCCAAACTTCAAGATAGCCCAGAATTGCTACTACTCCTACTACTGTGACCATAAGTCCCCGTAAAAGATCCATCAGCACGATAATTCTCTTCCTGTTGTGTCTGTCGGCTATTACACCGGCAAAGGGGGAGATCAGTACACGGGGAATCATTGATACGGCCATTAATGTGCCCATTAGTCCGGTTGAACCGGTTACCGCCAGTACCCAAAAACCCAGGGCTATTTCATAGAGCATATCTCCCATTATGGAGACCAATCCCCCCTGCCAGAGCAGGAGAAAGTTTTTATTCCAGAGTTTCATAGGTTTGATATCGGTTGAGATCTGTTCATTTTCCATAATTGTTGTTTCGTTGTCCATATATTCCTTATCTAAGTAATCTTAGTCCTTATCTAAGTAATCTTAGTCCTTATCTAAGT
>CAZMOX010000061.1:10834-14730 GCA_964567895.1 uncultured Spirochaetales bacterium
TATCTAAGTAATCTTAGTCCTTATCTAAGTAATCTTAGTCCTTATCTAAGTAATCTTAGTCCTTATCTAAGTAATCATTGATTTAATGACAAATTTCCCCTCTCGTATCCTCTTAAAAGTTTTGGTTACCATAAGGAAGCTCACCGTTCCTGCAAGTCCATTTCCAGCAACAATACCAAACCAAACACCATAAACTCCCCAACCAAATACGTATACGAAAAGAAGGACTGCTGGAATTCCGAGAATGATCAATCGCAGCAGAGAGAGTAAAAGAGCTGGCAGCGGATGACCGATAGCCTGATAAATACTTCGCGCATACACACCTAACACAGCAAAAAGCATACTAAAAGCCAGCACCTGAGTCTCCCGAACTGCATAATCAACCACTTCCGGAATATCACTGAGACTGCGGAACAGGTAGGGTGAAAAAAGTACAAAGAGTCCGGCAAGAATGACTACGGATCCGGTTCCAATCAATAATGATTTTTTCCAGCTCTCTTCGCAGCGCTCCAGTTTTCCACGACCTGAATTCTGGCCTACTATAGTAACCAGAGCAGATCCAATTGCAAATACCGGAATAAACAGAAGTTGCTCAAAACGTCCATACAATGCAAAGGCAGTTAATGCTAACTCATCAATTGAGATAATGACTCTGTTATAAATGAGAAAGGTAAATGACATAAGAATCATGGAGAGGGCCTGAGGAAACCCAACAGTAATTATCTCTTTTATTACAGGTATGCTGACATTTTTGAATTCCCAGTGTATAGGTACACGTGTTTTTTTCCGTACAAAAAGCGTAATGACAAAAAGTACCGATCCCAGTTGTGCAATAACAGTCGCCAGTGCCGCTCCTTTAACTTTCATATCAAGAAGGAAAATAAATATAGGATCAAGGATTATATTCCCAACTGTGCCGATTATCATGCCCCACATCATATATTTCATGAGTCCTTCCCCCTGCAGAACTCCAAACAGTATGTTTCCAATAAACATAACTACGACGCCTGGAACGATATACTGCAAGTACTCTTTTCCATGCACGGCATAATCACCGGTAGCTCCAAGAAGACTGATGAGGTTGTCATCAAAAACATAGGTTCCTACGAGAAATATAATTGATAGTATTGCGGAAATTATCATACCGGATTCAGCTGTTTTATCGAGAACATCGTGATTGTTTTCACCTATTGCACGGGCAACCATTGAGCTGGTTCCAACCGATAATCCATTTGACACTGCAATAGCCAGAAATACGATGGGAAAGACGATTCCTGTGGCACCAAAGTAAGAAGGATCAGATTTATCGATAAGGCTGATGAATATCGCATCTACAACGTTGTAGATCATCTGAAACAACATTCCGGCTGCAATGGGGAGTGCAAGTTTAATAAGCAGCTTTACAATACTGCCTTCAAACATACCGGGTATTTCTTTCCCTTTAGCTTGCGGAATCTGCTCCGCTTCCATACTCTTTACAGAAGTGTTATCTATGTTACTTTCTCGATTTTTCTCTTGCATAGGTGAGAAATTATTCTTTTATTGGAAAAGGGTCAATCTCTTACTGAGTATAATTTAAAAAAGATTATTTAACAGACGGAGGTACTCCGACAACCGATAGATGCAGTTGCTCCGGCAACTGCCAAGAACAAGCGCCCGCTTGTTCCAGGGGACGTGTTCCGGGGACGGAGGTCATTCTAAAAAAAAGAAAAATTTTACAATTTTTGAATATTTTGCCGCTTTCTACCAGTTACTAGTTATATGAGGCTACCACGAGAAGTAAAACGAGATGCCATGTATCATGTCACTGCCCTGGCCAACCTGCAGGAATATATCTTTGCAAGTGATAGCATGAAAAAGCTCTTCACAAAGACACTCTTCCAAGCCCAGGATATCTATGGCTTTAAGCTAATTAATTACGTTGTAATGGATAACCACATCCATCTACTTATCGCACCTGTGGGAGAACCAGAAAATTTATCGAACATTATGCGATGGTTATTAGGTACATTTGCCAAACGATTCAATGGGATATTTGGACGAAAAGGCCATGTTTTCTACGACAGATTTAAAAGTAAGATCGTACACAATATTGACTATTTATATACGGTCTTTAAGTATATTGTACTTAATCCTGTGAAGGCAAAGTTGGCAAAAACAATTTTTACCTACAAATATTCCGGGTTATATCAGATACTGCAGGGAAATTTTAGACATGTGGAGAAACCAAGCAGAATACTCCAGCACTTTTTTCCCTATTTGCGGATTTAAAAGCATCTTCCTTTAGAAAATCTACATCCCCAGGCACTTTTCACGATACAGGCCCGTCCCAAACACCCTCTAAACAGCCAATTCTCCTACTATTCCTCATTTTCTCCACAAATTTCCCATATAAATCTTTGAAAATTCTTTTCAGCAACTAGCTTGCCGACAATATCTAATAAATCAGTAGATTTCTGAGACTCTTCGACGCAATCGGGTCAATCATTTTTCACTTTTTATGCCAGAAAGATCATTTCAACTTAGCTATTGCCTGCTTGACCTCCGTCCCCCTCTCCCCCTGATACAGGTTACTGCATCGTACTCTCCAACTTATCTCTCTAATTGTCTTTTACCACATCTTCCTGTATGATGCCGTTGATGAACCTGATATCAATTGAAAACTTATCAAAAACACTAAAAGACACTCCCCTATTCGAAGGGGTTTCTCTGGGCATAAATTTGCATGACCGGATTGGCCTTATCGGTAACAATGGAACCGGGAAAACAACATTCCTCAGACTCCTAACCGGAGATTTAGAGTCAGATACCGGAACCCTTGCAAGAAATCGGGAGTTGAATATCAGCATTCTTGAACAGCATCCGGTATTTTCTGAAGGTTCAACTATCCACGAGACCCTCTATGATGGGACTTCGGCAAGCATCAAGCTCCTCAATGAATACCGTATCTGCCTCGATTCATATCAGCATCATGGCAGTTCAGGGGCTGAACTGGCCGCTCTAACTGAAAAAATGGATAAAAATCATGGATGGGAGATCGAAAACACCTATCAATCCCTTCTGACTGAACTTGCCATCTCCGATTTTTCTCAAGAAGTCGAATCACTATCTGGGGGGATGAAAAAAAAGGTAGCCCTGGCTCGCTCTCTGGCATCAAAACCGAACCTGCTGATTCTGGACGAACCTACTAATCATCTTGACATTCAGACTATTGAGTGGCTTGAGAAATTCATCATCTCCTCTCGACTGGGATGTATTGTGGTAACACACGACCGCTATTTCCTTGATTCCACCTGTACAAAGATCTTTGAGATCGATCGGAAGAAGGTTTTTACCTACGAAGGCAACTACTCTACTTTCCTCGAAAAGAAGGAGCAGCGTATTGCTGAGGAACAGGCCGGACAGAATAAGATCGAAGCAGTACTGCGGGTCGAGCTGGAGTGGCTAAAACGCGGCCCCAAAGCACGTGCCGGCAAGGATAGAGGCAGAAAACAACGGATTCAGGATCTCATGGACAATAGAATCAGCAAGGAGCTTGAGCAGGCTGAGTTCTCCTCATCTCACCGGCGTCTGGGCAAGAAGGTTCTGGAGCTGCATGCCATTGAGAAATCGTATGGATCTCTACGTGTTATCAATCCCTTTACGTATAAATTTAAGCAAGGTGAACGTATTGGTTTGATAGGGACAAATGGTTCCGGCAAAACAACTTTTCTGGATATGATCACTGAATCAATCCCAACCGACAGCGGTACGATTGAGAAGGGAATCAATACTGAATTTGGCTATTATGATCAGATGAACAAGCCGTTGAAGGAAGAGCTCACAGTGCTGGAGTATATAAGCAATATTAGTGAGCAAATATCACTGCACCCGGGTCAATCCATCAGTGCTGCCCG
>CAZMOX010000062.1:0-14503 GCA_964567895.1 uncultured Spirochaetales bacterium
GGATAATACGGCTGCCCGACTGCCTTTGGTGCCTGAGAAGATTTTGAGAACAGAACAAGGGCAAGTAGTGTGACAACATACGGAAACACTTTCAGGATCAGCGGCGGAATAACTGCCAGCTCAGGAACTACCTGAGAGACATTCGCAATCGTCATAGCAAACCCAAAAAAGAATGTTGCCCCAAGTACTCCTAATGGTTTCCATTGTCCAAAAATCAGAGCTGCCAAAGACAGAAAACCTAATCCAGCTACTGTTCCGTTAAACTCTCCTGAATAAGTGACCAGAATTAAAGATCCACCCAAACCGGCAAAAGCACCTGATATCATGACTCCAATATACCGCATTTTATAGACATTTACTCCAGAAGACGCAGCGGATGAGGGGTGCTCCCCACAGGCCCGAAGCCGTAGTCCGAAAGAGGTCTTATATAGCAGAAACCAGGAAACCAGGACGATCAGCAGGATTATCCATGTTGTCCAGTAGGTTTGTGTAAAAAACAGCGGACCAATAATTGGAATTTTTGACAGTACCGGGATAGTGTGGCGAATAACCCCTATCCTTATCGCAATGTTTCCACTTCCCGTAATTGTACGAGCAAGATATACCGTGAGTGCACCAGCCATCATATTTATGGCAGTTCCACTAATAATCTGATTTGCATTCAGGTTAATAGATGCAAAAGCATGCAGCAGAGAAAACAGTGCACCTGCAACAACCCCAGCCAGAAGACCAATTGGAATTGCAGCAGTGGGGAATATGTTTTCCAGCCCCTTCACCACAATTGCACTGGCAAAGAAACCCACAACCATCAAACCTTCCAGACCGATATTAACAACTCCGCTCCGCTCACTGAACAAGCCACCTAAAGCTGTAATCAAAAGAGGCATGGTAAGAATTATTGCATAGGGAAATATCTGTGAAATGATTTGCCATATATTCATTTTATTTATCCTCCTCTAGTGATGCATCTGTTGGTGTCTGATCAATCACTTTCTCCTGCTCTTTTCGTTTGCGTTTCTTTGCAAGGAAAGACCATACTCGGCCAATCAGCACACTCGTTGCAGTGAAATAGATTATCGTAGCAATAATAGTGTCTGATATTTCCGGCGGGATACTTGTCATGGCATTCATGAACCCTTTACCCGAGTGTAAAAGTCCAAAGAATAAGGCTGATACGAAAACACCCCAAGGTTCGGTTGCCCCTAAAAGGGCTACCGCTATTCCATCAAAACCCTGATTTGGCATAACTCCAATCTGAATATTTGATGCATACCCGGTATAGAAAGTGGCTCCTGCTAATCCGGCAAGACTTCCAGCTATAACCATTGAGAGAATGACATTCCTGTTCACCTTGATACCGGCATATTCTGCCGCATCACGATTATACCCGACAGCTTTAAGTTCAAAACCAAGAGTGGTTTTTTTCAAAATGATCTGTATGATTATAACAGCAAGTATTGCGACAAAAATACCTATGTTTATATAAGAACCATTGAACAAGGAGTCCAGCCAGGATGTTTTAAGTGAGGCTTCAACCGGAATCAACCGGGATTCGGTTTCCAGATAAGCTCCCTTGAAATAGGCAGGTACAACATAATAGACAATCCAATAGGCAATCCAGTTCATCATTATCGTTGCTACTACTTCATGGACATTAAATCTTGCTTTTAGATATCCCGGGATGGCACCCCAAACGGCTCCTCCGGCAAAACCTGCAAGGAGGATCAATAACAGCAGGATTGGCCGCGGTGCGGTAACCGTCAATGCAACCATAGTTGCGCAAAGTCCACCCATCAGCATTTGTCCGGCAGCTCCAATATTGAATAGACCTGTCTTAAAAGCAAATGCAACAGAGAGACCTGTCAATATAAGAGTGATTGCGGTTGCAATGGAATTACCAATCCGCTCGACACTCATCAATCCACCCTTGAAAAGATAGGTATATCCCTCAAATGGATTACTTCCAATTAACGCCATAAGAATAGCTCCGGCAAGTAGTCCCAGAACTACAGCCGATACTGCTATCACCAGTGCATTATTCTTTTGTTTCATCGACCTTCACCTCTCTTTATCCCAGCCATCATGAGACCCACCTCATCTTCGTTCGTATCTTCAGTCTTGACAACATCGATCATCTCTCCACTGTTGATTACCACGATCCTATCAGATAGGTTAAAAATTTCATCCAGCTCAAGAGAGACCAAAAGAACCGCTTTGCCATTATCACGCTGTTCTACAAGTCGTTTATGAATATATTCTATCGCACCTACATCAAGTCCACGAGTAGGTTGTACAGCGATAAGGAGATCCGGATCCATATCAATCTCTCTTCCAACAATCGCCTTTTGCTGATTTCCTCCCGACAACCCACTTGCAGGAGAGTATATCCCCTGACCGGAACGCACATCAAAAACCTCAACCACTCTCTCAGTATGCTCTTTGATCTTATCCTGATTTAGAAACCCATGTTTTGAGAGAGGCTCCTGATAATAGGATTTTAGTATCAGATTTTCACCCACGGTGAATTCAAGGACTAACCCATGCTTTTGCCGGTCTTCAGGAATATGGGCAATACCAAGTTCATTGCGTTTTCGTCTGGAAAGGTGTGTAATATCTTCACCGTGAATCGTTATTTCACCGGAAACTATATCCCGCAGACCCGTAACTGCTTCTACCAGTTCGGTCTGGCCGTTTCCCTCAACTCCTGCAAGGCCGACAATTTCTCCCCTTCGCACATTTATTGAGAAATTTTTCAATGCCTCAAATTTCCTCGAGTTAAGTACCGTCAGGTTCTTTATATCAAGAACAAGTTCTTCTGGTTTGCCTGGGTCTTTGTCAACTTTGAAGGATACTTCACGACCTACCATCATGGAAGCCATTTCCTGCTGGGTCGTATTAGCAACATCAACGGTTCCTATATACTTTCCTCGCCGGATAACCGTACATCGTTCAGCAATTTCCTTGATCTCTTTCAGTTTGTGGGTGATGAGGATGATCGATTTCCCCTCTTTCACCAGATTCTTCATTATCCCCATCAACTCATGAATTTCCTGCGGAGTCAGCACTGCAGTTGGCTCATCAAATATAAGAACATCAGCATCACGGTAGAGCATCTTCAGTATTTCAACCCGCTGCTGCATACCAACACTTATATCTTCTATCTTTGCATTTGGATCAATGCTCAGCTTATATCGTTCTGAAAGCTCTTGTATCTTCCTGGAGGCACTCTTCACATTAAGAACAAACCCACCCTCATTGCCCATGATGATATTTTCGGTGACTGTGAAGTTGTGTACCAGCTGAAAATGCTGATGCACCATCCCAATCCCCAGTTCATTGGCTATATTCGGGTCTGTTATGTTGACCTCTTTCCCTTTGACTTTGACACTTCCCTTATCGGCGTGATACAAACCAAAAAGAATACTCATAAGAGTTGACTTTCCCGCTCCATTCTCACCAAGCAGGGCATGTATCTCCTGTGGTTTGACCTGCAGTGTCACATTGTCATTGGCAACCACACCAGGAAACTCTTTTCTGATATTAAGCATCTCTACAACATATTCCATACGCCGAGAACCTCCTTAGTCCAAGACTGAGCCTTGAACAGTTTAATCGCACATCTTTGAACAATTATATACTAGTCCTGATGAAAAAAGCAAAATATAAGTGTGTTAAGTAAGAAACTGCCCCTCAGATAACATGAGGGGCAGTGTGAAAGGCAATGGACTAAAGGCTATGCCCTAAGTCTCTGGATTAAGTATCTTATTTGATAAGATCACCCTGAACATCAGAAACAGTAATGCTGCCAGCTTGAAGCATAGCAAAAACTTCTGCTGCTGCTGTTTCAACATCTGCTCTCAGGTTCGGATTTTCTGAAGGAATTCCAACACCATTATTTTCAGCGTTGAACATCAGTACTTGTCCGCCCGGGAATTCACCGGCCAAGTCAGCTTTGATCATATCATAAGCAGCCTGATCGATTCTCTTCATTGCTGATGTGAGAATGATTGATTTGTCTCCGCTGTAGATTCCGTCTGCATACTGATTTACATCTACACCAATAATCCAAACGTCACTCCCACCAGATGCTCGGGCTTTCGCTTCATTTATTGCACCAACTCCAACACCACCGGCTGCAGCAAAGATTGCTGTTACGCCACGATCATACATTGAGGCTGCAAGCTGCTGTCCAGCTGCAACTTCGCTGAATGTTCCCTGATAGATAAAGTTGTCCGGGTTCATTGTGACACTTGTTCCGTTGTTGGTGTTTGCATATGCAACACCCTGCTGGAAGCCCCAGTTGAATTTCTGCACTGGAGGAATTTCCATTCCACCGATAAACCCAACAGAACCGGATTTCAGCTGCATAGCTGTTGCAAATCCTGCCATAAATCCTGATTCGTGTTCTGCAAAGAAGATAGATACGGTATTCTCTTTAACTTCAGATGCATAATCTCCAGGATGTGGAATTCCATCGATTAAGACGAATTTTGCATCAGGATATTTAGTCTGAGCCTGAAAAATGGTTGTCTCAAACTTAAATCCAGGTGTTACCATGAATTTATATCCTGCATCATACAGGTTGCTGATTTCTTTTAGATAATCAGCTTCAGTTGTTCCAACCGGTTTCAGATATTTTGTATCAAGATCAAAATCTTCGGCTGCCATCAGGACGCCTTCCCATGTTCCCTGGTTGAAAGATTTATCATCTATAGTACCTGCATCAGTTACCATACCAACTTTCATTTTTTCAGCCGGTTTCTCTTCTACAACTGGTTTTTCTTCTTCAACTACTACCTTTTCTTCTTCTACCGGTTCCTCTTTTTTACAACCAGTAAAAAAGAACCCTATTATTAACATGAAAACAAGCACTAATCCAATAATTTTTTTCATCTTTTTTTCTCCTTCCTTAGTTTTAAATCAAATTCTATTGTAACTTCAAGGAAGTGGCATGTCAATTTAAATAACATTTTCTTGGACATTTTGTTGCATTTTGTTGCCAATCATTGCTCTCTCCCACTGATTACCCGATTGTTTTCACTATAAGAGGTAGAATCTCCGGCTGGACTTCACCAATATGGATAGAGCGTAAAAACAGATCCATAGCCTCCTGCTCATTTTTCATGTCATTTATATGAAATTCTGCTAAGGGTTCGCCCTTCTCAACACGATCTCCAATCCGTTTTTTCATCCACAACCCCACAGCAGGATCAATAGAGTCTTCCTTCCTCTCTCTGCCTGCACCCAGCATTACCGTGGATATTCCAATCGCATCAGTTTCCATCCCAGTGATAAATCCGGATGAATCAGCATAAACAGACAGAATCCGGGTTGCTTTCGGCAAAAGTTCCAAATTCTCGCATACCCGGGGATCTCCACCATGCAGCTCAATCATCTCCTGAAGCTTTCGGATCGCCGAACCGCTGGAAATCGAATTTTTGACAGCTTGCTCAGCGGCTGAACGACTGCTGAATATTTCACCCATTACGAGAATCTCAACGGATAGTGCTATAATAAGATCTTTCAAATCCCCTTCAGTCTCTCCACGAAGTATCTCTATAGCCTCAATTACCTCAAGTGCATTACCAACTGCATTGCCGAGCGGTTGATTCATATCGGTGACCATTGCACGGGTGGGTTTACCAGCATGCATACCGATATCAACCATAATTTGAGCTAAATTCACGGCTTCAGCAACTGTCGGCATAAATGCACCATTCCCCCACTTAACATCAAGGAGTATCCTGTCGCTGCCGGCTGCCAGTTTTTTACTCATAATACTGGAGGCAATCAGCGGCATTGTGTCCACTGTTGAGGTAACATCCCGCAATGAATAGAGTTTTTTATCTGCCGGAGCCAGTGAGGCCGTCTGTCCAATCACCGAAG
Organism: uncultured Spirochaetales bacterium; assembly: GCA_964567895.1. Classification (GTDB taxonomy): domain Bacteria; phylum Spirochaetota; class Spirochaetia; order JABMQR01; family JABMQR01; genus JABMQR01. The sequence continues at coordinate 5,887 of CAZMOX010000062.1, forward strand.
CCCCGCAAGTGTTTACAATTCTGATAAAATCGTCCATTTCCTGATATACATTATATCCCGGTATCGACTCCAATTTATCCAGTGTCCCGCCGCTATGCCCTAGCCCGCGTCCCGACATTTTAGCCAGCATCCCGCCGCAAGCGGCAACAATAGGAGCAACTGCAATTGTGGTGGTATCGGCAACTCCGCCGGAACTATGTTTATCAACCTTGATACCTTTGATACCGGAAAGATCCACTTTATCTCCGGATTGAGCCATTGCTATGGTGAGATCAGCTGTTTCCCTGCTGTCCATACTGTTAAACCATATAGCCATACACAATGCTGCTGCCTGATCGTCACCAACATCACCTGAGGTATAACCCTGTACGAAATAATCTATCTCTTCTTTTGTAAGTTTATTGTTAAGCTGCTTGTTTCTAATAATATCCGGAATTCTCATAGTTCTCTCCCTGTTCTTCTTCTCTTTTAAAGATATTTCCCAACAATGATTACATCTCGTAGAGACCCTCAAGAAGCGGCTGATCCAGGTTTACCGGCCTGCGGTTATCAGCCAGAGTCTTCCGCATATACTCTCTATCCAGGCCAAGAACATTTACAAGTTTTAAGAGAAGTTCTTCAGGAATAAGATTCTGTTCGGCAAAAAGATAGATTAGCGCTTTTTCTGCGATACACGCCGGAAGCAGTGCATTCATAAACACATCACTATCCTTATCGTTTTCGTATCTTTTTTTCATATGTATGTAGAGCTGTGATTTTTCCATACTATTCTTCAAACACTCAAGCTCTTTTTTCAGCGGATTAAAATCACCGGCAGCAGCAGCTTCCCCGAGGGGTTTTAAGGTAAAGTAGGTATACTCTTTTCCTGGAAGATAGTGGTGCCTGTCACAACGTGAGCAGTAGTTAGGCTGAAGAGGATCCTCTTTCTTCTGATCTCCGCCAATAATGATCAGGGGATCAAAGAAAAGAGCCGGACACTCTTTCCCGCCAATCGTATAATACCGATAGGTATAAAATGAGTTTTCGAGACAATCCGGATGTTCACAGTAAGCCGTAAGCGGTATTACATCAGTAGCGATATCCAGCATGAGGCGTGCAGTAGAATTAAAGATATCTTTTCTGAAGTTGAGAATAAGCGTGGGGAAAATGTACAAGGTTCCCCGTTCAAGACTATCATTTCTTACCACATAGGCAAGACGTTCATCATAGAATGAGGCTTCATCGATTATCCAGGTACCGATATCGGGGTACTCTTTCAGGGATTTTTCCAGTGCAAAAGAGTCTTTTATCCGGGCTATATTTTCTCCGCACTGAACATAACCGCCCCTGTATGCAAGGGCATCATCGGGATAGTCGGGAAACCTGGCATCATCTAAAAGTGTTCTGAGGAAAAAAACTTTCCTTCGGTCTACGCCGTTTTGAGCGGTTATTTCTTTTATTGCATCACTTTTAGCTAGTGCAACTTCAGCATCCCGCCAGACTCTGGCAGAAAACTCGGTTTTTCCTGATCCCATTGGACCGATTACCAAAACCCTTCGTGATGGTTTTGTGAAATCAAAATGTGTAAAAGCTTCGTGTACCTGGACTGTAGGAAATCCAAGACTCTTCAAAAAACTCTCTGTGTGGGTGCTTGTCTCAATATGTGCCATAACAATCATAATATCCCATTTTAGGGAAAATGACTATAATTTTGTTAATACCCTGTTGTTAATACCCTGATTCGATTGTCTGCCCTTTAATAATTTTTATACCGCCGCTGGTTCCCAGTCTGGTTGCTCCGGCATTAATCATGGCAACAGCATCGTCAAAGGTTCTTACCCCGCCTGCTGCTTTTACACCCATCTTGGGACCAACTGTCCTTCGCATCAAGGCAATATGCTGAACGGTTGCCCCATGTGTTGAAAATCCAGTAGATGTTTTCACAAAATCAGCTTCAGCTTTTTTCACAATTTCTGATGCAAGAACAATCTCTTCGTCCGTCAGCAACGCTGTCTCTATTATTACTTTGAGAATTATTCTCTGACTACAAGCTCTTCTCACCATCCGAATATCATTTTCCACCAGATTAAGATCTCTGGATTTGAGTGCACCAACATTCATTACCATATCTATTTCTGAAGCTCCATCCTCAATGGCATGCCGGGTTTCGAATCCTTTGGCTCGACTGCTCATTGCTCCAAGGGGAAATCCAACAACAGCACAAACTTTTACTCCGGTTCCACGTAGATTTTTTGCACATCGTTCAACCCAGGAAGTATTAACACAAACTGAGTAAAATTTATTTTCCGCTGCTTCAGAGCAGAGAATATCTATATCCGAAGCAGTTGCCTCGGGCTTTAATAGTGTGTGGTCAATGTATTTAGCCACATCTGAAGGAATTAGAACAGAATTACTATTCTCAACTATTTCAGTATTTACCGGTACAGCTACACTATTTATCACATTCTGATTTTTCAATTTTTCTACTATTTCTTTAGTAATTCTTTCAATTAACTCTTTTTCATCCATATTTTTCCCTTACCTTCGCTCTGCTGCCATTATCTTGTTTATTCTGGCCCAGTGCCTGCCGCCTTCAAATCTGGTTAACAACCAAACCTTAACCATTTCACATAGTTCGTCAGGGGTGTGCAGTGGACCACCGAGTGTTAAAACATTTGCATTGTTATGAATTCTGCTATTTCTGATTGTTTTTATATCATAACATAGTGCAGCACGGATACCCCGTATCTTATTGCAAACCATTGAGGATCCAATCCCCGCTCCATCAATCATTATACCGCGTTCGGTTTCACCACTGGCAACACTTTGTGCAACTTTAACTGCAAAATCAGGATAATCTACACTCTCTTTTGAATAGGTTCCAAGATCAAAGACTTTGTAATTCAAAACCATAAGATATTTTTTCAAAAGCTCTTTAGCTTCATATCCCCCATGATCAGATCCTATAGCAACTCTTAAAACATTGTCAGTCTGATTGTTTTCATCAAAATGCTCTTCACTGTACATTTTTCCCCTCTTTTGCCAGGTCCACACTGTCCACTAGTGCAGCTATTACTGTCCGTATTGGTTGTCCTGAAGTTCCCAGCATAATTCCGGCAGACCCGCCCTCGTCAATAATAAGGACATTGTCACCAATGCCGGCTTGTACCATATCTATCGCAACAATCTGTTTCCCTGTGAATTCTCCATCCGGTTTAATAGGGTGAACAATCATCAGTTTTAATCCTTTGAGTTGTTCTATTTTAGCAGTTGCTACTACCGTTCCGGTTACTTGGGCGTATGTCATTTTACCACCTGATCAAGCTGATCAATTATTCCTATAACCGCAGCATCTGAAGGATTAAACCAGTTATCAAGAGCAAGGGCCGCTTCTCTGCCACCTTCGTATATAACAAGATCCCCTTCCCCTGCCTGGATCGTGTCGCAGGCAACCAGAGGATTTCCGCTTATCTGCATATTATCATCCAGCGGCTGCACAAGAAGAAACTTAATCCCTTCTAAAGATTCCACTTTTCTGGTACTAACGACCGAACCTGTAACTCTGCCAATTTTCACATCAAATTCCCTTATACAATTCTAAAATAGTCGATCAATGCACATCGTCGTTCCCGCGTAAACGTTCTTGCTCTGGTAAACCCTTCGCCTGTTGGACTGGCAATTGTGAAGGATGTATACCCTGCACCACCAAACCCCATACCGTTGAAATTGGATCCATTCTTTACAAAAAGTGAACAATTAATAACTCTTGCCATCTTGGATAGTTTTGCGATATTTAAAGAGTGCATAGATGCTGAGTGGCGAAAACCATGTTCACATTCAACAGCAAAATCTATAGCTTCATCAACATCATCAACTCTAACAAGAGGTATAACGGGCATTAATTGTTCGGTCCATACAAGAGGATGCGTTTTATCCACCTCACAGAGAAGTATTTTTGTATCTTCCGGAACACTAATTCCAGCGGCGGCTGCTATTACACTTGCATTTTTACCTACATACTTCTTGTTTATTGCCCCTTCATCACCTTTTCTTCCGGGTCTATCAATTACAAGCTTGGAAATCGTCTTTATCTGCTCACCATTTAGCTCAAATGCTCCCAATTTCTGCATCTCCGTTTTAAGTCTATCGGCTACGGATCTCACAACAATAATCTCTTTCTCACAGATACAAACAATATTGTTATCAAATCCCGTGCCGGCAACAATGTCTTTGGCAGCCTTCTCAATATCAGCAGTTTCATCAACAACTGCCGGAGGATTTCCAGGCCCGGCAGCAATAACCTTTTTAGTAGACTGCATTGCCTGTTTGACAACACCGGGTCCACCGGTTACCGTAAGAAGATCGACCTTGGGATGTGTCATCAGTACTTTAGCAGATTCAATTGTCGGCTCATGAATGGTAACAATTATATTCTTGGGCCCACCGGCTTTTATTATCGCTTCATTTAGCAAACCCACCACTAACACAGAGACTCTTTTGGCTCCTGGATGAGCATTGAAAACAACGGTATTTCCAGCTGAAACCATGCTGATAGAGTTATTCAGGATTGTTTCGGTAGGATTTGTACTCGGAGCTATTGCCCCTATAACTCCATACGGGGCTCGTTCTGTTAAAGTCAAACCATGATCATCAGAAAAAGCCGCTGGTTGGAGATCTTCAACTCCCGGTGTCATCTTAATAGCCAGCATATTCTTTTTAATCTTATCCTCATACCGTCCCATACCAGTCTCTTCAACTGCAAGACGTGCAAACTTATCAACATTATCCTCAGCAATTCGACGCATAGCCGCTATCATTGCCCTTCTGGTTTCAAGAGATGTTTCCATAAAAACCTTATGTGCTTTCTCTGCCGAATCGATAGCTGCGTTTATATCATCAAATACACCAGGAGTATTTCTGATTATTGCTGCTGCATCCGAATCAGTATTTGCATACTCCTTAATGATATTTGTTACTATATTTCTGATAGTATTTTCTTCAATTTCCACAAATAAACCCCTTAACATCACCGTGCGGCCTGGGAATGATTACATTACTGCACAGCTGCCCCTTGCTTCTTACTAAAGCAACAGCTGAACTCATAGCAGTATCAACATCCCCTACCGTTCCGCTTATCTTCAACATAGCCTTTCCTCCGGATTCATTACCGGTAACAATTTCAACAATATGGATATTTGCTTCTTTTACAGACCTGTCTGCAGCTTCCACCGCTGCTGCAATAGAGTAGGATTCTAAAAGGCCTATAGCATCCCATTCCAAAGGAGAATGACAGCTGTTTATGGAAGGAATAACCTGTTCATCCATATTATTAAGGAGAATGTGATCAATAAGAGTTTCACCAGCAGCTTCAGTACCGGCATCCATAGCAGATTCTACAGAAGCAACGTCCCCGGTTATAATGATCAGGTACTTTCCGGGATTGATGACTTCTGCCCTGAGGATAGTTACAGGAGATTCTTTTACAACTGCGTCCAGGGTTTTAAACCCGTTTGCGATGCTTGAAATCTCGAGAATTCCGATTACATCAATATTCATGTTAAAACACTACCTTTCCATCCTCTACTACACTGTCTACGATTCCTATAATTACAGCATCGATAGGTTTGTCTTTTGTATCTTTGGTTTGTCTTGTCGAACTGCCCTGAGACACAAGAACCAGCTCACCAGGAGCAGATCCAATAAGATCGAAAACTACAATACCTGTAGTAACAATAAATGACCCGGTTTCCCCTGAAGATCCGCAAGGCTCTACCAGAAGGTATCTTGAACCTTCAATTCCATCAGATCTAACTGTGGTAACAACTGTGCCTGCTACTCTGGCCAGTATCACTTTTCTATCCTGCTTTTTGAATATGCTGTCCTGCCCTTAATATCGAAACTATCCACAATGGCAATAATTGTGGCATCGCTGGGTTTACCGTTTGTTACTTCTGTCTGTCTGCTGCTGCTTCCACCAACAAAGAATACAATCTCTCCTTCGCCCACTCCGACTGCATCCATAGCTACAACAAAATCGTTTTTCCCCTTAAGGGTGTTTACATCAATCTTTTCCAGAAGAAGAAACTTAATGCCCTCAAGCCGAATCTCTTTTATAGTCGAAACAACAGAGCCTACCACCCTTGCAAGTACCATCTATTTTTCTCTCTTTTTTCTTCCCAACGGAAGAACTGCATCCACACTTTCATGAGGACGTGGAATAATATGAACCGATATTACCTCGCCCACTCTTTCTGCTGCTCTTTTCCCGGCATCAAGAGCCGCTTTAACAGCTGCAACATCTCCTCTTATAATAGCTGTGATATACCCGCCGCCTATTTTTTTTGATCCTATAAAATCTATATGGGCTGCTTTTGCCATTGCATCAGAAGCCTCAACCATTGCTGCAAACCCCTTTGTTTCGATTAACCCAAGTGCATTATCTGTTATTGCCATATCTTTCTCCTTTATAATTCCCGTCCACTTATATCAGCCAGTCTTGATTCTACAATTTCTTTACTGACCAGGACTTCTGCTTCCTTACCTGCAATATATATCCTTCCGTATTTTCCATATCCGGTTACATTTATAATATTTATATTGGATGCTTTTTCCGCCTCATTAGCAGCATAGAATGCATAACCTGCCGGTTCTATTTCCAAAACAAAAAGAGTATCTCCCCGGAGAACCATATTCCCAAACCTCACCTTATTAATGAGCTGGGCGTGGTGATCGCTGATGTTTTTAATCAACTGGCTTGTCATAATTCGAGGTTTCATCCGATCCATTATCGTAAGGTCCAATTCTTTGAGAATTGCTTCACCGGCATGCCTTGTATCACCCTGATTGTCTGAATGCACTTCCAGTAAGCCAAAAGATCTTTCTACTATCTGAATACCGGGAACAACTCCGGTTGATTTCAGGGCAATATCTGTAAGACGGTTAATTTCTATACCCGGAGCTATCTCTATAAAAGCACAGGCCTGTCCTGCGACAGGGAAGTAACCCTTTGATATGGTGCACATGAACGATGCCATCTGCAACTGTAAAGAGTCAATAAAATTATATGTTCGCAGATCAATATTATTCATTATTCCACTCCCGTTCCATTCAGAGGTAATCCCTCATCAACAGCTTTATCAGGACGGGGAATAAGATGTACCGAAACTACTTCTCCAACTCTCTCCGCAGCTTTACTGCCCGCATCAAGTGCCGCACTCACAGCCGCAACATCACCTCTAATAATGGCCGTTACATAACCACCCCCTGTCTCCTCATGCCCTTTTAAATCTACTTTAGCAGCCTTAACCATAGCATCTGCAGCTTCAACCATTGCAGCAAAACCACGAGTTTCTATCATACCCAATGCATTTCCCTGTTTGTTTGCCATATTCCCTCCAAATAAATGTTATTTTTTTAACATAGTTAATCAATTATACTCCCTTACCCAAAATTGTCAAGGAAGATTTTCTCAAACAATTAAAATCCGGTTATTTACCTGTAAATAGTTCTTATTAATGGTTTAAGTCTTTCTTTACAATTGTTGCAAGAAAGAATATATCCACTTTCCACAATGTTAATAATCAAACATTTTTTGTTGTTGATTGAATTACAAGAATGAATTATACTTAGTCACCATGTTTTTGTTATGTTTTTCACATTTAGGCTGTATTAATAGAAATTTTCAAAACAAAGAAGAGATAAAATGAAGAAAACAGAGCGGCATAAGTACATACTCGAACTACTCAAGTTACATACCTTTTCAAATGTGCAGGAGCTGTCGCAAGGGTTGGAAGTCTCTCATATGACAGTCCGCAGGGATCTTGAAGAATTGGCAGAACAGAACAAAGTCAAAATACTTCACGGAAGTGTTATTCTTCATCCAGAGATGACCAATCGATCAAATGATAAGCCATATTCTATAATTACTGAAGAATCAATACATAGAGAAGAAAAACAAAAAATCGGTATTCTGGCAGCATCATGTGTTGAACCGGGAGATACTATAATAATCGATTACGGATCAACAGCAGAATATTTTGCTAAAAATCTTCCCTCTGATATACCGCTCACAATTCTTAGCTACTCTTTAAATATTATTTCTGATATTACAAGTAAAGATAATTGTACATTAATATTTACCGGAGGACTTTTTCACAAAAACACACTCTCCTTTGAAAGTCCTGAAGGTCTTGAAATGATCAAAAACTTCCGGGCAAATAAGGCTTTTGTTACAGCGTCCGGTATTGATCACAAATTCGGAGCAACGTGTTCCAATTATTATGAGCGCCCGACAAAGAAAGCTTTGATGCAATCATCAATGAAAAAAATTCTTTTAGTGGATTCATCAAAATTCGGACTTGTTCGATCTGACTATTTTGCCGACCTTAATGAATTTGATGAAATAATAACAGACAAAGGGATTTCAGACGAATACTGTGACATCATACGCTCTCTCGGTATAATATTGAGAATAGCCTGATACCAACTCCTGAGTATTACCTGCTCAATGGGGTTCTTCCTCTCTCCTAACCATGGAGTTTACTGTGGGTTTTTGTACTCAAAACTCCTGAGTTTACTGTGGAGTTTTGTACTCAAAACTCCTGAGTTTACTGTGGAGTTTTGTACTCAAAACTCCTGA
>CAZMOX010000063.1:0-9904 GCA_964567895.1 uncultured Spirochaetales bacterium
CTGATTAATGAAGGCTTTGGCGTCTTGTATTCATCAGGCGGCTCATATAGCACAGCTCTTCGTGGAGTAACTGAAAATTTTCTTGAATCGGAAGAAGTCTATGAAGAATTTACTGAAATAATCGGATCAGTTAATCTTAACGATCCCAAAAATCTTGTTATTAGCAGCTCTGTAGCAGACATTTTAGGGCTTGCTCTTAAAGATCGAGTTGCAATAGCTGCGGTCAACAACTCTACAGGGAAAATATTTTTTAAACCAACAATATTGGAAGTTTCCGGAATAATAAATTCTGGCTATCGGAATTTAGATAATCAACTGGTATTTTTTAATTCTACAGTGGCATCTACAATATTGAATGATTCCGGCAGACAATACTATTCTATTAAAATTACTACAAATAATCTAAATACAGTGTATAGTACAGCTGGAAAAATTTACAAATTAATTAATGATTCTTCATTTACCATTAGAACATGGGATATGATTAACAGAATATTATTTAGGAATTTTGCTGAAACAAAAAATATATTATATGTGGTAATGGCACTAATAATTATGATCGCCGGTGTTAATATATCTTCATTATGTATTATGCTTATTCAGGAAAATTATACAAATATAGGTATAATGAAAGCAACTGGAGCATATTCCAGATCAATAAAACAAGCTTTTCTTATGGCTGTAATGTTTATAAGCTTCCTTGGTGCCCTTCTAGGTGTTTTATTTGGTCTTATTATAGGACTTAATTTAAATTTTATATTGTCAGCAATTTCTCATACAGGTATCGCTGCAGCAGATTTTTACCTAATATCAATACCTATTGATATTCAAGCAACTCAATTAATTATGGTTGTTTTATTTACGTGTGTGATATCATATATATCTATTATTATACCATTAGGAAGGTTGAAAAAGATATCCATCATCAAAATACTTAACAATTAAGTATAAACAGGACGAAACATATAGATAAGTTTTCGATTTTCATTAAATGAGTTTTTTGAAATTGCAATAGCTGAACTATTCTTAAAATAGTACCTTTTTGTATTGTTTTTTAAAACAAGATTATGATAGGTTTCAACATATGAATTTTGAAGCATTTATTTTAGGTACTGGCGGTATGATGCCGCTTCCAGGAAGAAACTTAACCTCTGTCTTATTAAGAAGGGAAGGTGACCTTTTTTTGTTTGATTGCGGAGAAGGCACTCAAATCTCATTGAAACAATTAAATCTAAAATGGAAAAAAATTAATTCAATATTTATCAGTCATATGCATGCAGATCATGTTACTGGATTGCCTGGAATGCTTATGCTTTCCAGTCAGGTTGACAGAGAAGACCCTCTTACCATTTACGGTCCGGGAAATATAAAAGATTACATTGAAGCGAATAGACGTATTCTTGATATGTATATTAATTATGAAATTAAAGTAGAGGTGGTTGATTCTCCGGGAACTATTTTAGAAACTGATTCTTATGAAGTGAAGGCGTTTAATCTATTTCATACTAAACCATGTTTTGGTTACTCCTTTACTGAAAAGGCCAGACCAGGGGTCTTTTTCCCTGAGAAAGCAGCCATGTTAAATATCCCCCGCGGGCCACTTTGGGCAAGACTTCAATCAGGTAAAAGCATCGAGCTTGAAGACGGATCAGAAATACAACCAACCCAGGTTCTTGGAGAGCAAAGATCAGGAAGAAAATTCTCATTTGTTACTGATACACTTTACTCTGAATCTATTGCAGAAAATGTGAATAATTCAGATCTTTTAGTCTGTGAAGGAATGTTTGAAGAAGCATTAGCTGCGAGTGCTAAAGAGAAACGTCATTTGACAGCTAAACAAGCAGGGTATATAGCAGCAACAGCAGGCGGAATACGTAAAATGGGATTAATACATTATAGTCCAAGATATATGGATAGAGAATTAAATATATTACTTTCAGAAGCTAAAGAAGTATTTAAAGAGACTGTTTTATGTCGTGATAGAGATTGTTTTGATATCTCGCATGTTGACTGATTATATATTTGTATTAAAATTATCAAGATCCGGTTCAAATCCAAGCATACTGAAACTTTGTTTTCTCAATGCCTTTTTCAATGAAGACTCTGCTTCACGTAAAAACACTGCTGATTCCAGTTTTCTGCCGAATCTACTGGTGAAACCGCAACTGAAAATTAGTTGATCTTCACTTAGGGCATCTTTTAAATAGCGAAAAAGTGAAATTAGTTCTTCCTGAGCTTCACTATAAGATGAGAAGGGGAGAATTAACGCATAGCTATTAACTGCATGCTCCTTATATTTATATATATATGAGGACTCGCCTAAAAAGTCATGAATAGCCTGACTATATAAAGGGATTTCATTATTTTGTTTATTTTTGTCTTTATATCTTAACCTTATTAATGCCAGAGATAAATCATATTCTTGTTCATTTGAATATGAGTTCTCTTTTTCCAAACGCGTATCAAATGAATCCTCAACAACTTCTTCAGGAGTGTAATTTACCTGTTTGTTTTCTTTTGCTGGATCAATTCGAATTGAGAATAGGTTCGGTTTATTTAAATCCCTTGTTTGCTGTTTCTTATTATTGCGTGATTCAATAGGTTCAGCTGGGTATATAATATCTTCCGTAGGTATATTTTCAGCTGTAGTGTTATCATTATTTTCCAGCCCTTGAAAGAAAGATAATTCATCTTTTCCAAAGATAGTGCCCGATTCACCATTTTCTAAACTATTTAAATCAGTATTCTCCCGTAAGTATTTAGATTTATCTTCCTTTGGGGATTTGGAAACTTTTGCATCAGGATTATATGTTATTAATGGCATGTAGGGTTCATCTGGTGGAATGTTATAGAGGAAAGAGTCTGCATCAGTTATCAACAGGGGTTCATGTTCAGGAATTTTTCTTGCTGATGACGGGCGAAAAAGCAAAGCGGTTATGACAAATAAAATTGCAAGAAGAACAGGGAAGATTGTTTGTAACAAATCATAAATTAGCTGTGATGAAAGAGTACTGATATTTAAGATGCTTGCTGTTCTCATAAAAAATATTATTAAAACAACAGTCAGTATTACAGCTGAGATAAAGGTGATTATTTTTTTAAATACAGGTCTCATTATTTTGTTGCACTCCAAATCTTAAAAAAGAAAAAGTTTAAATTATCCTCTAAACAAGTTTTCATTATTAAATTATTCTTTGGTATTATGAAGTTTATCAGCTTCAGATTCAAGTTCTTTTTCCAGTTGATCAAGGAATTCTGAATCTGTAAGCCCCTCTAATACTGATTTCCCAATATCATCCAATTCATAATTGCCATTGTTACTCTTTTTAGATTTACCTTTCAGATTGTCTGCTTCGTTTATATGGTTATTGATTGCTTTTTCTTTAAGTTTTTTTATAATTGAATCAAGACCTTCCAGGGATTCATCATCTTCAAATGTTAAATTATTAGCAGGGATATTATCTGCTATTAGAGTTTTGTTTTTTTCGAGTTCCAGTTGGTGAATGCTAACTAGCGATAATCTATTTCCCCTTTTTGAGGGACTGCAGTTTTCAGTATCAGCTTCAGTGATTTCATGCCATCGTCCATATTCTGCAGGATTAATAGATTTTTTTGTTTTGGACAAAATTCTCCCCATTAAACTATTACATTTTACTTTTCCTTGAAAATTGAATACAATTATTCTGTAAAGTAATTTTAGTATCTGATAAAATTATACAGTAAGAGAGTAGTGAATGACAAGAAATAAATTAGTAGCAGCACTTATAACTATCTTGGCTGTATATACAATTGTCACCGGTCTATTTGGCGATAAAGGTTACATTGTTAATCAACGTCTCAAAAAAATGGTGCCGATTTTGCAAAATGAACTGGAATTACTGGTAGCTGAAAATAAAATATTAACAGATTTAAAGATACGTTTTGAAGCTGATTACCAAAAAATTTTGGAAGAGGCATACCGATACGGTTACTTACAAGAAGATGAATTTAGAATAATCTATAATGTTTTTACCTATTATGACAGCAGACTGGTCTCTTCTGCCAAATTGGGTAAACGTATAGAAATACCGACAGGTTTTTTAACACAAAAACAGATATTTTTCATCTCTTTGCTCTCAGGATTTCTCATCTTTATTATTCTTGGTATATATCATATCGCAAAAAGATATAAGTTTGATTCTGATTCAGAAACCAATAACCAAGGGTAGGAAATGTACCGATAATTGCTGGGTAAGCGCAAATCAATTAGTTGTTACAAAGTAATTTTTCTGGCTTCCATATAGTATCTTTTTTCCCGTGCTTCCCCCATTGAAAATGTTTTTCGTGGTAAAGCGCCATCTTCAATTATTGCAGGAAAAAACTCATCTTTTGAGATAGGTGGAAGGAATATTCCAAAATTACTACTCTTTTTGCTCAACTCAAAAGTGATATGTTCACCGTGGGTATAATCAATTTCCGCTTTTTCATCATCAAGTACATATGCATCAAGTGCCAACTGAACGGTTCCAGCAGTAATTTTTGCATAGGGTGAATGCATTGTTATAATAAAGATTCCGCTTGCATCTGAGAATCCAAATTTTTGTAAACCGGATAAACAATCATTAATAGTGCTTTGCACCTCATCCAAAGAATCAATTTTTTTAATCTCATACTTATTACAAATTTTTGATATTTCAGTAAAAAATTTCTTTTTATTCCCGGAAAACACAACTCTATGAATTGGTTCAAAAGTCATACCCGGATCAAAAATATTTTCAATTTCAACAAGTGCATAACGTGCAGGATGATTTTTAAGATCCTGTGAAGTGAATTTTGAATTGTTTTTTAAATCTTCCCAGCATGATTTAGCTGTTGCAAGTGAGTGGTTTCCATCGCCCATTGCATAGAGCAGTACCTCTGTAGAATTATATTTCTTATTAAATTTTTCCGGATTTGCCAATTTTGAAAGTGCATTTGCAATTTCAATGATAAGTTTTTCATCAGAGATTCGAAATGCAGTTATCTCCCCACCATTTTTCATTAAATTTGTATTGTAAACGATATCCAAACTCTCATTAATAGAAATAAGGGGTTCTAAAACAGTTTTATCTGGATCATCGATTAATACAAGGATATGCGGCAGTTCAAGCGGAGCCTTTACTCTGATATGCTTTCTAGGGGGGATTCTGTCGAGAATAGTTCCTTCAGTAGCACGTATTAAACTAATTGAATCTGCAGAATAATCATATTTTTCCAGATCAAGCGCAACAATGAGTCCCCATCTGTTTGTACGTAAGTTGGCTGATTTCCTATTTATCAGGAAAAATGAGTCTGAATATTTATCAAAAATATTATTATTAATGTATTCAGTCATTGTCTTATTAATATCGTCGATTCGTTCATCATCTTTGTTTCCAAGATAGACTTCAGGAAAGATGAGTTTCAATGTAGAAGGAGCATCTCCAATATAAGAAGCTATGTCTTTCCAATAAGCGGGTTCTGATGTGTATTGATCACAGGCAACAACAGCCCACTTGTGAAGATCATAACATTTTTTAGGAATCATTATCTCTGGTAATATTATTCCAACACTGGATAATCTTTCTTTTACATATTTCATAGTATCTCCTAAATAATGTAATTAAATATTTACATATATATTAAATATAATAGAACATATAACGGTATACATAAATTATATAAATATATAATTTATCATTGCATTTTTATTATATAACAATCTATAATTTGTACAAGAGGGTTACTATTATGAAGGGACTTATAATTACCGGAGGTAAAATTCCCGGGAAAGTACATATTGAGCATTTTTTAAGAGAAGAAGTGTATGTAGTGGCTGCTGATTCCGGTTATGATAACGCATTGGAACTGGGTATTACACCGCATTGTCTTATAGGTGATATGGACTCTATAGTACATATACCAGAAAAAAGTATTAAGATTTTAACTTTCCCGGTTAAAAAAAATTTTACTGATACAGAGTTGGCTGCAATTCATTTATATGAAAAAGGAATAACTGACTATATTTTAATAGGTGGTGGAGAAGGAAGACTGGATCATATTATTTCTCTTTTAGATGCTTATTCAGATAATATTTATCCACATATTTGGATTACTGAAAAAGAAATTATCTATGCTGTTACCTCCACATTACAGCTTGATTTAGCCCATGAAAGCATTATTTCTTTATTTAATCCATGCAGTCGGGGGGCAGTGGTATCTACGAAAGGTCTATTTTGGGAGCTGTCCAAAAAAAATATTATTCGTGGTTCTTCAAGTATTAGTAATAAGAATAAAAATAAGAAAATTATAATAGATGTTGAAGACGGTGGTCTAATACTTATTAGTGTTCAGTTAATGAGGATAGAGTGAATCAGGATCAGCTTTTATATATTCTATAAGAATTGGGAATTCATTCAGCAGATATCCATAACGTTCAAATAATTCCAGCTGTACTTCATTTTCTGCCCGCTGTTTTGCAGTATTCAACATTTCCGCTTGAAGAGAGTTGTTCTTTACATCTGTTAATTTATAATAATACTCTTTTGATTTTGCATATAAATCAAAATCTGGAACAGAAACTGAAACAATATCCAGATCATGTAGATTTATATCATCGAAATGAGTTTGAATTCTTTTCAGTATTAGTTCCTGATCATCTACAGAGATGAATGTTGAATCCTGATTAACGGGAGTATTATCTAAAAATAACCGAACTTCTCTCGAAGCAAAAAATTTAATTTTATCTTCAATTGCATTATACCAGTTCTCTATAGTTTCGAAAGAAAGACCATTATCACGAACTAATTGAACAACTTTTTCACTTTTAAGCTGGAATGAAATGTAAAGATTTAGTTTATAGGAAAAATCTGCTGAACCTACAAGGGTATTTCTATAGAGCAAGCTTGACGGGAGCTGTGTTTCACTCTCTAAATATACTGTACGTGAAGCGGAAGGAATTAATGTAATTTCTACATTCTGGGGAAGGAGTGCCGCTGCAGACCATGCGAAATCTCCTGAAACAAGTATTTTATCATGATATCCACCTGTTTTAGTAAAAATCACACCGTACGTATCTTTTTCAAGTTTTAGTTGTATCCAACCAAAATAAAATATTACTGCGGAAATTATTATTAGAATTGATAAAATAATTAATAATTTTTTCATAGATAATTCCTGGTATATATTCTCACATTTACAAAAAAACAAGTAAATAATTTTTTTTTAAAATCCATCAAATAGATAGAAATGATAGATAAATGGTTACTTTATGAAAAGCATTATATCAGCAAGAATAAGTAATTACAAACATCAATTGATTTATTCTTTCATAACTATATTATTATTGATAGAATAAGGTATGAGAAATCCGGATCGTTTATCACGTTATGTAAGAATTATAAGTGGCTATCTGTTTTTATTAGTCATTTTTCTGTTATTATCTTATCTAGGTGCACAATATGTGCAAACTCTTGATAAATATATTAACTTTTTATTTAACTCATCTCTTTATACCGGAGCAGCATATATAATATTGGGTTGTATTCATATCTTTGTATCAATTATTGATTCAATTAAATTGAAAAGAGTCTTTGTGTATGATTTCGTTTTTTCACTTATAGGAATTGGTATAATTTCTTTTTTAAGTTATATATTATCAGTAATATCAGCTTTGGAATAGGAATAAGATGCAAAGCATCTTATTCCAATAAAATATTTAGGTGGGTTCATAATGGGGAAAGTAGTAGCCGTTCGTGGTGCTGTAAAAATAAAATCTGATAATGCAGAGGATCTTCAATTTGGGGTTGTTTCACTATTTAAGGAGATAAGAGAGCGAAATAGCTTTGAGGATCAGGATATCATAAGTTTGATTATCAGCCAAACTGAAGATCTTGTTTCAGCAAATCCTGCATCCCTTTTACGAAAAGCCATGTCGTCTGTAGATATACCGTTATTTTGTGTACAAGAGTGTAAATGTGAAAATTCAATGCCCAGGGTCATACGATTTCTATTACATGTGAATGTTAAGGAAAGTATCACTATAAATCACTGCTATTTGCATGGTGCAGAAAAACTACGCCCTGATTTAGTGTAATTTCAAATTTGATGGCCTTTTATGAGTCAGATTAGAGAAGATAGAAAATTATGAGAATATTTCTATCTTACTTGACACAGATCACCATTTACAGTACATTAGCTAAGCATTTATTAAGCCACCTTAGCTCAGCTGGCCAGAGCACGTGACTTGTAATCTCGGGGTCGTCAGTTCGAATCTGACAGGTGGCTCTATTGACAGAAGAAATAAAATCTGTTACGTTCCGTATCAGTAATCTGGGGAGGTTCCCGAGCGGCCAAAGGGGGCAGACTGTAAATCTGTTGGTTATCCTTCGAAGGTTCGAATCCTTCTCTCCCCAAATTAAGGCCTCTCTTGAGAGGCTTTTTCTTTGTCTTGACTGTATAAGGGTACATTTTAAATGTCAAAATTTTACCAAAATGGATTAAAATTCTCCTGTACAGAATGCGGCTATTGTTGCCGCGAAGAACCCGGATACGTTTTTTTATCTAATAATGATTTACAAAACTTACAAAAACATTTTTCTCTTGATAGAAAAGCATTAATTGACACATATTTCAGAGTGGTGGATCTGGGCAACTTTAAAATGCTCAGTCTTAAAGAAAATAACAATAATGATTGTATTTTTCTTAATAAAAATGGATGTCAGGTATATAATGCAAGACCTCTACAATGTAGAAGCTATCCTTTTTGGGCGTCATTGATGGACGATAAAGATAGTTGGTTTGAAGAAAGTAAAAGCTGCCCCGGTATTGGTCAGGGCAAATTACATTCAGCAGAGGAAATTGATCATTGGATATATCTGCGCAGGAGGGAGAACCCAATACAGTTCTGACATGGCAAAAATACCAGAATATATTATTGAGGAAATTCGTTCTAAAGTATCTATCTCAGATGTAATATCACAATATGTCAACCTTGTTCCCAAAGGTGGACGTTTGTGGGGAGTCTGTCCGTTTCATAATGAGAAAACACCTTCATTTACGGTTAATGAGGAGAAGGGCTTTTTTCATTGTTTTGGCTGCGGAAAGGGTGGGTCAGTATTTAACTTTCTTATGGATATAGATAATTTGACCTTCATTGAAGCTGCACAGGTTCTTGCTGATAAAGCCGGAGTTCAAATTAAACAAGAATCTCCAGAAGACATTATAAAACGAGATGAACGGGATATTCTGTATGAACTATATCGTAAATTAAGTGAAAGTTTTCACTATATTCTTACAAATAAAGATGAAGCAAAAGAAGCAAGGAAATATTTAAACGATCGGAAAATATCAGAAGAAATGATTAATACTTTTAAAATTGGGTATGCACCAGCTTCACCAGATTGGTTATACTCCTTTTTACGTTCAAAAAACTATTCAGAGGAGCTTCTTGGGAAATCCGGTATATTTTCCAGAAATAATCCAACATATCCTTTATTTGTGCAACGAATAATATTTCCTATTATAAGTAACAAAGGAATGGTAGTGGCTTTTGGCGGTAGAACTATGGATAAAAATCAAAATGCAAAATATCTCAATACTCCGGAGACACCTATTTTTAGAAAAAGAGAGCAACTTTTTGGTTTGTTTCAGGGTTTAAGCCATATTAAGAAGCTTCATGAAACTATTGTGTGTGAAGGTTATTTTGATGTTATTGCGTTATACCAAAGTGGTGTTATGAATGCAATAGCACCGCTGGGTACAGCCTTTACCGATGAACAAGCAAAAATAATCAGGCGATATGCTGACTCTTGTGCTCTTTTTTTTGATCAGGATAATGCTGGACGTGAAGCTGCAAAGAAATCAATTTTGACATTGGAAAAAGCAGGTGTAGTCAGTCAGGTTATTG
>CAZMOX010000063.1:9914-14273 GCA_964567895.1 uncultured Spirochaetales bacterium
AAAGTGATCCCGCTGATCTTTTACAGAATAATTCTGAATTTTTTTTAAATGAGACCTGCAAAAACAGAATAAATGGCTTTAATTATCTTGTAAAAAGTGCATTAAACAAATATGATATCACTTTACCTGATGGTAAATTATCAGTTTTTAAAGAGGTTGAACCTTATATAGTAATAATTGAGTCAGAAATAAAAAAAAATAGTTATATAAAATTGCTCGCTGATGTAATTGATATTGATGAGATTGTAATACACAAAGAACTTCAAAGTTCTGGTGGATTATCATCTAGATATATGACAAGGAATCATCACGGGCGTTTTCATGCGTCTGGAACAAGAAATGTTGACTTTAGGGATAATCCTAAACAGGAGAATGTGCCTGTTGTATTGCAGGCAACAACATTATCTGCTGATATGTTTCTTATGTTGACTTTGGTTAATAATCGCCAATATTTTCAGAAAGTGAGAAAGTCCGTATCTATACTCCAAATAAAAGATATGGAAGCAGCAGAAATTTATACAGCTTTGGAAGAATCTTTGAGAGAAGGAGAGACATCTTTTGAATATCTGCTTGAAAGAATAGAGGATAAAAAAATCAGGCAAATGGTAATAATGAGTTTTGGACAGAACGAATTTATAGAAGAGGCAGAAAATATTATAAGTGAAGCTGTACAGAAAATTAAGCTTACGTCTTTATTTTCAAAACAAAAAAAGATTGTGCAGCAGATAAAATCTGCTGCAGTACAAAGGATTAATGAAATTGATTTAAATAAGCTTTTATTTGAGAAAAAATTCATTGATGAAGAAATAAAGAAATTGAGGAAATCATAATGTTAGAAATAAACAAAGATCCGGCAATTGCTGATTTATTAAAACAAATAGGTAAAAGTAAATCTATTTCGTATGATGAACTCAATGATCTCCTACCAGATTCGATAACTAATTCAGAAAAAATAGATGATGTAATAACCTATTTAGAGAGCATAAATATCACTATTGGTGATAATAAAGAAAAAATGAAAAATGCTGAATCAGTGATTGATGAGGAGCCGATCGATAATACATTTAGTGCTTCTCTTAATGATGAAGCAGATATTGCTGATAATATAATTATTGAAAATCATGACAATGCTGAAGAAGTGGTTGTAGCAAAACCAAAAAGTTCCGCTCGTGATAAAAAAGTACTCTACAATGATAAGGAAGCATCAATTGATGATCCAATCAGATTATATCTCCGGGAAATTGGAAAAGAATCACTTCTTACTGCTGAGCAGGAAGTAGAATTATCCAAAAAGATGGAAAATGGTGAAAATATAATCAAGTATGTCACAAAAGATTCCGGGATTATGATTACTGGAATGCATAATATTCTTCAAAAACTTTCTCATAAATTTGATGAGAAAGAGATGGATCTGACTAAGAAAGAGCTAACTGAATTTTTTACTGAACAGAAAAGATTAAACCAATCATATCGGGAACAACTGAGAGATTCTCAATCTTTACTTAGATCGTATGTTGAGCAAAAAAACAAAGTTATTTCTTCAGGTGGAAACATTATAACTGATGCAAGCCTATTGAAAAAGAAAAAGAGCTTAATGAAAAAATTAGGTAAAATAGATCTTCAACAGGATGAAATACTTGATTTTACTGAAAAATTTCTTAGTTCAGAAAGAGATATTTATAAATTACAAAATGAAAGGGACAGTATTGAAGCACGGATTGGAGTCTCTTCGGCAAAGGAATTGCGCCAGCTGGGTCGTTCTCTTGCAGTGCCTTTCCAGCGGAGCAAAATAGAGGAATCTTTACAGCTTACGACAGATATTATTAAAGATAAGATCCGTCAGGTTCAATTGACTGAAAAAAAACTGAAGTCTATAGAGTATGAATTTGAAGACACAATTGATAATGTCATAATTCATGCTGAGGAAATAGAGCGCGGCAAGATTATGATGAAAAGCGCAAAAGACCGTTTAATACAAGCGAATCTACGCCTTGTTGTAAGTATCGCAAAAAAGTATACAAACAGAGGTCTGCATTTTTTTGATCTTGTCCAGGAAGGAAATATTGGTTTAATAATAGCAGTCGAGAAATTTGAATATCGTAAAGGATATAAGTTTTCAACTTATGCTACCTGGTGGATTAGACAGGCAATAACCAGATCTATATCAGATCAGGCTAGAACTATTCGCGTTCCGGTTCATATGATAGAGCAAATTAATAAAGTTGTAAGAGAGTCAAGACAACTTATGCAGGTTTATGGAAGAGAACCAACTGATGAAGAGATTGCAGAAAGACTTGGTTGGACACCGCAGAGAGTTAAAGCGGTGAAAAATGTTGCAAGAGAACCTATCTCACTTGAAACACCAATAGGTGAGGAAGAAGATTCTCTGTTGGGAGATTTTATCGAAGATAAAGATGTAGAAAATCCCGCAACACAAACAGCGTTCAAACTGTTACAAGAACAATTACAGGATGTCCTGACTACGCTCCCTCCAAGAGAGCAGGAAGTTCTAAAAATGCGGTTTGGACTTGAAGATGGTTATTCATTGACTTTAGAGGAAGTTGGATTATACTTTGAAGTTACTCGTGAACGAATAAGACAGATTGAGGCGAAGGCACTTCGCAGGCTGCGTCATCCAAAACGAAGCAGAAGATTAAAGGATTATGTATAATCAGGAGAGTGTATATGCAGGAAATATTTGAGAAACTAAAATCACTTCAGGTAGTCTTATCGCAAAAGTATTTGGTTCAGGATGAGATTCGGGAAATTCCGAAAACGCTTGAAACAAAAATTGAATTATTAAATCGTGGTAAGAAGAACTACCTCGAAAAGAATGAGCGACTGAAACGAACAAATGACGAATTAAAAAGTCTGCGTATAAGACTTGATGAAGCAGAGCACGTTCGTGAAAATTATGAAAAACAAATGGATTTAATTACAACACAGCGTGAATATGAAGCTCTTGATAAAGAAATAAATGATGCAGCGGAGAAGGAACAACAACTGCGTAAAGCTATTCTTCATAAAGAAAAAACCCTTGATGATCTTAAGTATCAACTTGAAGAGCATGAAGAACTTATGGAACTTCAGGAAGAAGAAGTTGCTACTGAACAGGAGAAAATGGAACAAATCCTTTCTGAAAAGAGGAATGATCTGGATACACTGGTGAAACAGGAAAGTGATTTAATCCCAAATATCGATCAGGAAGTTCTCTTTAAATTTGAGAGGATTATTAAAAGTAAAGCAGGGGTTGGTATAGTACCAATACACGATAATGTTTGTACTGGTTGTCATATGCAGCTTCCTACACAATTTGTAAATAATGTGCGAATCGGTAAAGATTTTATGTTTTGCCCATACTGCAGTAGAATACTATTTTTTGAAGAACTTCGGAATTCAGGCGAAAGCACTGTTTCTGTTGAAATGATTGCAGATGATCAGGAAGGAGCTTTCTCTGATTTAGTCGATCTTGATGAATTTGATATATAAAAGGTATTAAAAAAACAGGCTGGGTGACCGCCGGTAGAGGAGACTCTACGGGAGGAAAGTCCGGGCTCCATAGAACATGATGCCGGGTAATTCCCGGGGGCTTACAGCCACAGAAAGTGCCGCAGAAAATATACCGCCTGAAAAGGTAAGGGTGAAAAGGTGAGGTAAGAGCTTACCGCCTATGTGGTAACAGATAGGGCATGGAAAACCTCATCAGGAGCAAAATCAAGCAGCAGAAGGTTGTTCGCCTAATATCTGTGGGTAGATTGCTGGAATATATTGGTAACAATATGTCTAGATAGATGGTCACCATTGACAGAACCCGGCTTATAAGCCTGTTATTTTTTTTAAGTGTGTGTGGATAAATATGATGATATCAGTTCGTAAATTGTACAAATTGTCTTTTTTCTCATTTTTAGTTTTATCTCTTTTAATAATTCTTGTAAGTTGTCAGCAGGAAACAGTTCTTCCTACTGAAGGTGTTTCTCTTTCTAATCAAGAACTATGGGATACTAAAAAATTTGATGAAATTATTAATTCTATGAATTATGATGAAAACTCAATAGATATTTCTCAAAATGATTTAATCTATTATGGATTTTCTGCATATTATTTGTATGTAGAGACAGGGGTAACTGATTATCTCAATAAAACGAAATCTGCTCTTGAAAGATTCAGACTTTTATATGGTGAAGAAGCAAAAGTTACTCTATTATCAGAGGTGCATAAAGCATTAGCACTTACATACTATTATCTGGGAAATTATGATAAATCTTTAACCAATGCAGAGATAACACGCTCTCTCGGGATTGATGACAGTAGAGGGCTACAGATCATACTTGGATTATCATATTATTTGTCTGAAAACTA
>CAZMOX010000064.1:0-13956 GCA_964567895.1 uncultured Spirochaetales bacterium
TTTTTTCCGGGGGCTTCAGGATAAAAGTCAGAAACAAGTACTTCATATCCCAACTCTTTAATACGTTTTATGGTCTTTATCTGCCCATTACCGGCTCCCAGCATGTGCAGCAGCACTATTTTACTGCTCCCTTACCCACGGTTTTTCTAATTTTGTATTGTTCATTTTTTTTTCGGAATTGTTTTAATATCGGGATATAGTAGAGTGCCAGATTTCCGAATACTTTAAGCAGCCGTTCCAGAGAATATCGTGTTTCCGGCCCTTTTTTTGATTTCATTTGAATAACAGATGCATTTTCGGATGCCAGAAATGAGGTGGCTGATATGTATATTTTATGTCTGATGTCCAGAGCAATCTCATCTACCAATTTTTTTCTCATAATTCTGAAACTGCTTACCGCTATCTCTTTGGGTTTCATGCAGATTAGTTGGAGAAGTATTTTTACCAGGAAAGTTCCCGTATTTCTCCATGATGATTCAGAACGTTTTTCTGGTATTCCATACACAAAATCGTAACCTTCATTGATTTTATGGATAAGTTCAGGAATATATTCCGGAGGATACTGAAGATCATCATCAATGGTTACCGCAAAATCAGCCTGAGAATAGCGAAGTCCGCAGAGAAGGGCATTCTGCTGGCCGCTGTTTGTCTCCAGCGTAATTCCGGTAATCAAACTATCATTCTCTGTCAATTGGGAAATTATGTTAAATGAGTCGTCTGTACTGCTGTCATCGACAAAAATTATATGTACCTCATCAGCTTCGCTGGCGGCTGCATCCCGAATTCTTCGGTGCAGCTCCTTTAATGTGCCGGATGCATTATAAACAGGAACTACAACTGATAATGTATGTATCATCTATATTTCCTTTTCGGAAGACCAAAATATTCGACAATTTCCCTGCAGATATATTCAGCTGATTCCAGCGTCAGATCAGGATAGAGCGGTAGTCTCAGTAATGTTTCCGATGCTTCAACAGCGTGAACTACTGGTTCAGCTACGGTAATATTTCTACAGTTTTTACCATAGGGGGTCTCCGGCAGCACTTTATAATGGGTGGCTGCTTCAATCCCTTTTTGTTTTAGATATTCTCTCAGTTTTGTTTGTTGGGTTGTCCTTATATAGTATGTATGTGCATTGTGTTCAGAGAAAACCGGATTTACCGTACGTTTGATGAATCCTGATTTTTCTAAATCCGCAAGATTTTCATGGTATAGATCCCAGAGTACTGTTCGCTTTTTCATTGCTTCAGCTGTTGTATCCAATTGTGCTGACAAAAATGCGGCTGATAATTCACTCATTAAAAAGGAGGATCCGATACCCTGCCAGGTGTATTCAGGTATTGAATTTCTGAAAAAATCTGCTCTGTCAGTTCCCATTTCCTGAAGAATCTCTGCTTTTTTGCGCAAACCTTTTCTGTTCAGAAGTATTGCCCCGCCTTCACCGCCGGAAGTGAGTACTTTTGCTGAGTGAAAACTGAGGCATCCAACTGATCCAAGGGTGCCCAGTTTTTTCCCATTATACGAGGATCCGTAGGAGAGTGCTGCATCTTCGATGATGGCTATTGCATGAGTATTCGCTATAGCCTGAAGTTTTCCCATATCGGCAGAGGTGCCGCCGTAATGAATCGGTATTATTGCCCGCGTTTGTGGTGTTACTGCTGCTGCAGCTTTTTCCGGATCAATATTCAGGGTATCCGGATCAATATCAACACAGACAACTTTTGCTCCACGAAGAAGGAAGGCATTTGCGGTGGAATAGTGGGTGTAAGCCGGGATAATTACTTCATCACCCTCACCAATATTCAGCAGCAGGGCAGCCATTTCAAGGGCGTGCGTTCCAGAGGAGGTGAGAAGACAATCTTCAGCGCCTGTTTGTACGGCTATTTTCTCCTCACACTGTTTTGTGAAAATTCCCTTCGATCTATACGAATTTTCTTGTATCAGTGCTGTAATGTTTTCCAGTTCTTTTCCCGATGTATAGGGAATATGGAACGGTATGGTACTTTTTATCATCAATTTTCCTGAATTATGGATCTGTAAAAAGAGTAGGTGCTCTGGCTGATTGATTCTATCATAACGGGAGAAAAATTCAACAGATAACAGAGAGAAATTCAGAGTTCATTCCACTTACTGTTTTGCTTTGACAGGTTACTTGTGCCTAATACCCATTACAACTTAAATTTACAGGTTCACATGCAGTACCGGCAGAGGCCTATAGTGTACAAGGTACTAGTTAGTATTAACCCCTAAGCTGATTATTATTAATGATTGTTGATTATGACACCATAAGGTTATAGTATGGATATGGAAACACAAATAATGAAAAATATGAAAATTATGAAAAAAGAAGATTCGCACTCTATTGAGGAGCGTTTGAATTCAATGACTCATGCAATTGGCGCAGGAATGAGTATCGCAGGAATAATTTTTCTACTCGTCCTCGCAAATATTAATGATGCCAGTCCTCTGGCAATAGTGAGTTTTACTCTTTACGGAGCTTTTCAGATACTTCTCTATCTATCATCAGCATCCATGCACCTTTTTACCGACAAACCTACTTTTCATAAACGAATGCATATACTTGATCAGTCCGCCATATACCTGCTTATAGCCGGAACGTACACACCAGTTGCATTGCTTGCTCTTGGCGGTACTTGGGGATGGATTATATTCGGATTGATCTGGGGAATGGCTGCAGCAGGTATTATAATGAAGTCCTTTATCTTTACCGGTAGGCATATTGCTTCAGATTTACTATACCTTCCGATGGGTTGGCTGATTATAATAGCTATAAAACCCCTCATCGCAGCCATGCCGAATGGATTCTTTATTTGGATGGGTATTGGTGCGGCTTCTTACTGCATAGGAATCCTGTTTTATATCTTCAATAAATTCCCCTTGAGCCATGTGATCTGGCATCTGTTTGTAATCTCCGGGGGAGTGAGCTTCTACATAGGGTTTGCAAAATATCTGGTGTGACGAGCTAATCATTTAAAGTCGACTAAAAGAAAAACCAAAAGAAAGCAGAAGAAAACTGACGGTAGTTGACTCTCAAACGAGCGAGAGAAGTGGAACCAACATGATGGTTCCATGTTCCTGTGCTGTTTTTAACATGGCTGGGCTGGGTTGATGTTGATCCTGTTTCCGCTAAATTAGTTCAGCTGTTCATACCGGATTGAGACACGGGAACTCAGTGTTCTCTTGTCTACTTTTTGACCCCGTTCGGTAAATTTAGTGAAAATCGGTATAAGTGCTGCTGTTTCTATAGTAGTCTCAAATTGAATGTGCCCATAGTAAAAGGTTTTTTCTGCAATATTAAAATAGTATACCCCGTAGCCACTAACATTTAGTGAAAATCCATTTTTGAACTCTCCATCCAATGCTGAATTATCTATGGATATTTCTGATAATAATTTTACGTACCGTTTCCCTTTTATCTCAACAAATCCCGTATGGGTAATCAGCATTTCCCCTTCAGCGGCAATCTCTTTGTTGAGAGCAATAACCGGCATACTGATCGGTGCAGAAATACTTGTTCCTGCTTTTATTTCAGCATTGGTTATTGGAAATTGCAGGTTGTAGGTAAATTCCAGGGTAGTGTCGTATGGATATATTCCCTTATGGTTATATCCTGCATGAGTTACCGTTGTCGGGTCTGAAATTGTTTTCGAGTTCAATACAGCAGCTCCTGCTGTGTCTGCAATACTTTTTGACATAGTTGATATCATGTTTTTGTAGATAATATCAGCAAAACCCAATCCGGTCTGGTTAAATACCATTTCAGCCTCAACTTCCTGCGATATAGTCTTCTTTGCCATTCCTGCAGTATCATTCTCAATGGTATGAATAGTCTCTTTGTATTGATATTGTGTCACTTTTTGTTTGGTAAAATCAAATGAAAGATCCAGTGGAGTATCCTGAAAACTCAGTCCGGCAGAATAGGGCAGGTCCAGGTGTTTGTATGGATCGGTGAATTGCAGTTCGCGGGCTTCTACTTCATTTGTTCCTGCACTGTAGATGCCTGAAATACCGAGAATAGCAAGAAACATCACCAATAATATTTTTCTTATTAATTTATTATACATATCGGTCACCTCTCTTTTTCTAGTATAACAATAAAAGGATCAAATAGTGTCATATTTTTTTTAAACACTTTCTTGTGTTATTGATTTTATTGAGATACCCTATAAGAGATGGTGGTTTTTTCATTTATGAAATTGGATCAATTTCTAATTATTTTCAGTTGTTAGTAAACATTTGATATGAATAAGGAGCTTTGTATGAAAAAGATAGTATTATATTTAGTAATTATAATTATTCCTGGTTTTTTATTTATGTCCTGTTTCACCACCCAGGAAGCTGGTTTCCTCGAAGGAAATGAAATATCATCAGAAGCTGCTGAAGAACCAGTTGCTGAGTTTACATCGGCAAATGAATTGGCACCAATTGATGGACAAGCATCTAAAGAGAAGCCGGCACCAGAAGAGAAGCAGATATCTGAAGAGTTTATAGCTCCAGCAGAAGATATCGATATTGAAGAAGATGTCTTAACCGAAGAGCAGATACTTGCCAAAGAGGCAAAAGCATTGGCAGAGGAGCAGGCGCTAGCTGAGGCAAAAGCATTGGCAGAGGAGCAGGCGCTAGCTGAAGCAAAAGCATTGGCAGAGGAGCAGGCGCTAGCTGAAGCTCAGGCACAAGCGTTAGCTGAACAACAAGCACTGGCTGAAAAACAGGCGTTGGAAGAGGCTCAGGCGCAGGCAGAAGCACAGGCGTTGGCAGAGGAGCAGGCGCTAGAAGAGGCAAAAGCGTTGGCTGAAAAACAGGCACTGGAAGAGGCTCAGGCGCAGGCAGAAGCACAGAAATTAGCTAAGGTGCAAGCCAATACCCGAGATGAAAATGGCTGGACTCCGCTTATGATAACTATAACGAATAACGAAAGTCTGGAAGTGCTGTCTGCACTGATATCAGATGGTGCAGAATTGAATGCTCGTGATGAAGTAGATGGTTTAACTCCGCTCATGTGGGCAGCTTGGGGAAATGAAGATCCTGAAGTGATTACATTACTTATTGCAGCGGGGGCTGATGTGAACGAAAAGGATACTAAAGGGCGAACTCCACTTATGCATGCTGCTCAGAATAACGAAAATTATGAG
Source organism: uncultured Spirochaetales bacterium (assembly GCA_964567895.1). Classification (GTDB taxonomy): domain Bacteria; phylum Spirochaetota; class Spirochaetia; order JABMQR01; family JABMQR01; genus JABMQR01. Next base: position 5,154 of record CAZMOX010000064.1, read on the forward strand.
ATTATTAATACACTCATTGACGCAGGTGCAGAGGTAAGTGACCGGGATGAGAAAGGGAGAACTTCACTAAGCATTGCTGCATATTTCTCATCAATCCCTGAAGTTCTGACTGCTCTTATAGCAGCTGGTGCAGATGTAGATACACAGGATAATAATAACTGGACCCCTCTTATATATGCAGCATACATGATAACCAAAAATCCGGAAGTTATAACAGTTTTACTTGATGCTGATGCAGATATCACCTTGAAGAGTTCAGGAGGGAAGACCGCTTTCGACTATGCAAAAAATAACGAATTACTGAAAGAAACCGAGCAGTATTGGCTTCTTAATGTGACACAGTAGTATTTTATTGCAGGAGTTCCCGTATCAACAATTATTGCAGATAAGCTGACATCATACCTTTAAACCTACTATATAACAGGCGGTATGCCGGCAGTATGGTGCATTACTCAATATCCCGCTCTATATGCTGTGGAATATTGATATACTGATCAGGGAATCCTGAAGGGTCTTTTCGATTAAATTCCTTTGCTATAATCAAAAAACAGGTATAAGATTACAGAAAGATGAGATTGAGTACCTAATTCCTCACAAAAACGATTCCAGAGCGGGAAGAGAATTATCGATAAGTTTTATTTCTATTTCGATTGTTGCTGTCTTCCGGGTAGGTTTTATGAACACAGCCATCTCCAGAGCAGAAAGATTGCTGCACATTGAGACTCTTATTAAGGGGCACCCAGGAATTAGATGTTCAGAGCTCTCAAAACGACTTGGGGTGCATCGATCGACAATTGGCAGGGATATTGATGATATTTCGGTTCTTTATCCCTTAACTGAGGATGATAAAGGTGGACTCTCTTTTATTGATTGCAGTTCGTTGGATTCGATAACCTTCTCGACTTACGAAGCAGTGTATGTCTATCTTGCTTGTAAACTAATAACTGATACTCTGGATAGACACAGTCCTTATGCAGCTTCGGCTATCCGCAAACTGGGAACTTCCCTACAAAAAGTATCCCCCTCATTACACGACGTTATGGTTCATGATGCTGATAAGCTGGATGGAAACAGGCAAATAATTGATAAAACCTTCCTTTCAGCTTTAGAAGGGTTAACCCGGGCATGGATAAAACATAAACTTGTAAGGTTGAAATACAACTCCCAAAACCATAAAGAGATCAGGGTCAATGATGTGGGAATCATAAGAATTCTTCCTAACCGCTTAGGCGGCACCTTTGTTGTTCTTACCTATCAAAAACAAGAAAAAAAACTACGTCTTTTCCGAATTGACAGAATTGAGAGTATTTCTCCTCTTAATCAGGAATTTGAGGTTCCTGATGATCTTGAAGTAGAAAAGAAATTAAGCGAGGCGTGGAGTATCTGGTTTAAAGAGGGGAATCCAGTACCGGTTAAACTGAAGTTTTCTTCGCGGGCCGCCGGGCGGGTTAAAGAGTCCCAATGGCATGCTTCCCAGAAGATAACAGATTGTAGTGATGGTGGGCTTATTGTAGATTTTGAGATATCCGAGCCCGAAGAGATGTATCCCTGGATACGGGGTTGGGGTATTGATGTAGAAATCCTGGAACCGGAATATCTGAGGCAGCGGTTTATTGAGGAAATAAAAAAGATGGCAAAAAAATATGGGATTTAGGTTTCGTGTTGCGGTAGTTGCAACAGGGGTGTGGTAGGATAAAACAGTTTTACTTATATACCTCGATAAAAAGGAACAGAAAGTGACTAAAAAAATTCATGTTCAGGAAATAGAATTAACCATTATAACTGTACATAATGAAGATTACATCTCGCTTACTGATATGATAAAAGCGAAGGATGGTGATTTCTTCATTTCGGATTGGTTGAGAAATAGAAATACCGTTGAGTTTTTAGGGATATGGGAAAAAATTTATAATCCGGATTTTAATTATGGCGAATATGCCACAATTAAAAGTCAGGCTGGCCTGAATAGATATAAAATAAGTGTGAAAGACTGGGCTGCTAAAACAAATGCTATTGGGTTGGTGGCAAAAGCGGGTAGATATGGGGGAACGTATGCACATAAAGATATTGCATTTGAATTTGGAATGTGGATTAGTCCAGAATTCAAAATATATCTTATAAAAGAGTTTCAGCGGCTAAAACAAGAAGAAATTGACCGGAAAAAACTGGAATGGTCGGTTTTGCGTACCCTTGCAAAAGTCAATTATGTAATTCATACAGATGCCATAAAAGAACACTTGGTACCGGAAGATATTTCCAAACAGAAGAAAAAGTATATTTATGCAGATGAAGCAGACCTTCTGAATATTGCTCTTTTTGGGGAAACAGCACAGGAGTGGCGAAATGAGAATGCCAACCTTAAAGGAAATATTAGAGACTATGCAATTTTGGAACAGCTCGTGGTTCTCTCGAATTTGGAAAGTTATAATTCTGAATTGATCAAACAGAAGATAACGGCGGAAAATCGACTAAAGCAATTAAACAGAATTGCAATTGATCAGATGCGTGTTTTGATTGAGAACAAATCGATAAAGAAAATTGGACAGACTAAATGATGATGGTAAGAAAATATAAAAATTAGGTGGTTTGTTGCAGTAGGTGCAACAGGGATGTGGGTAGGCTAAAAGTATGGAAAGGGAACCGGGAGAAAAATCAGACAAACTGATTGCTCATGTAAAACAGGATGAGACAGGAGAATGGGGTGTCCACTCTCTTGAAGAGCATCTTGATGGGGTAGCAGAAAAGGCCGGGAAATTTGCTTTACAATTTGGTAATGATGACTGGGTGATAGCTGCTGCACTATTACATGATTTGGGGAAAGGATCTTTAGATTTCCAAAAATATATATGCGCAAAAAGCGGTTATAATCCTGACGCTCATATTGAAGATGCTCCTGGGCGGGTAAATCATTCTACTCATGGTGCTGATTGGGCTGTCAGAAATTCCCCACAAATTGGGAAAATACTGGCATATCTTATTGCAGGGCATCATGCCGGGCTTCCGGATTGGTACAATGAATTGGGTGTCGGTGGTAATCTTGAATATCGCTTAAAAACTGAGGAAGTGGAGAAACTTCCCAGGTTATCAGAACAGTTTGTCTTTGAAGCAACGAAAAAGATCGTTTTCCCAACATCTGCACCGTGTAAGGGGTTGTGTGAAGAGGAACAGTTCCACCTTTGGATACGGATACTTTTCTCTTCTTTGGTTGATGCTGACTTTCTTGATACTGAACAGTTTATGAATCGTGAAAAATTTAAAATTCGTGGGGAATATGCTTCGATTAGTGAACTCAAAGTACCATTTGATGCTCATATGGATAAGCTTACAAGTTCTGCTGAGTCAACTGCTGTGAATAAAATCCGTCAACAAGTATTATTACAATGCAGGAAGTATGCAGAAAAGGAATCCGGATTGTTTACTTTAACAGTTCCCACTGGCGGGGGGAAAACACTTTCATCTATGGCGTTTGCTCTGGAACATGCCATCATCCATGACAAAGAGCGAATAATTGTGGTAATTCCCTATACAAGTATCATTGAACAGACTTCAAAAATCTATAAAGAGATATTTGGTGAAGAAAATGTTATTGAACATCATAGCTCTCTTGATCCGGAGCGAGAGACGTTAAAGAGCCGGTTAGCTACAGAAAACTGGGATGCGCCAATAATTGTAACAACCAGTGTACAGTTTTTTGAATCTCTGTTTGCTGCCCGTTCTTCATCCTGCCGGAAGCTGCATAACATTGTAAACAGTGTCGTTATTGTTGATGAAGTTCAAATGCTGCCAACAGATTATCTGAGACCAATCCTTCAAAGTATAAAGGGTCTTACGAGTCATTTTGGAGTTTCAATGGTACTTATGACAGCAACACAGCCTGCAATCACTGATGAGATTTTTGAAAAAGGCAACGGAGAATATTACTCTATTCTGGAAAGAGAACATTGCAGGGAGATAATGGCATCGCCCTCTCCTGATGAATTGACTGAATCTCTTCAGAGAGTAGAAGTAATTGAAAAAGGTAAATTTCCAGAGTGGAGTGTTCTTTCTGAAGAACTGGAGCAGTATGAACAGGTTTTATGCATTGTTAGTACACGTAATGACTGTCGTGATCTTTATAATGGGATGCCAAAGGGGACTGTGTATTTATCCGCAAATATGTGCGCTGAGCACCGTAGTACAGTTATTGATGGTATAAAAGATAAACTTGAGGAAAAAAGGAATGGTAATTTTGAAGATCCTATCCGGGTTGTGAGTACTCAATTGGTTGAAGCTGGTGTCGATTTTGACTTTCCGGTTGTTTTCAGAGCAATGGCTGGGTTTGACTCTATTGCGCAGGCTGCGGGAAGATGCAATCGCGAGGGAAAATTACCAAAGAAAGGGAAAGTATTTGTTTTTGAGCCGCCAAAACAAGCTCCGCCGGGAACGCTTCGCAAAGGAGCTCAATCTGGAAAAACAATTCTGAATGTTGACCCTGATGGTTGCAAAATGCTCAAACCAGCAACTTTCAGGAAGTACTTCCAACTTTATTTTTCAGATTTAAACACCTTTGATAAACAGGATATTGAAATACTTCTTGAAAAAGGCGCAAACCCTGATTTGAATTTTCAGTTTCGTACAGCAGCGCAAAAGTTTAAATTTATTGATGATAGGCGGCAGGTTTCGATTGTTGTGTGGTATTATGGAGAAAAGGTGAATAGTAAAGATCTTATAGAAATATTACGCTTCGCTGGCCCTTCCCGTGAACTGATGAGGAAGCTCCAACGTTTTACTGTATCTATTTCTGAGAAGGTGTTTTTTGAGGTTAAGGATTCATTTGAAGATGTCAACGGAATTTGGTGTCAGTGTGCGGATACCCTTTATGATGATACGATAGGGTTTGTTGGATATGAAGGTGATTTTCCAATTTGTGTATAATTATGAGGTGGATGAAAAGTGAAAGAAGAAAAATTGTTTTGTCTTGAGGTGTGGGGAGATTACGCTTGTTTTACCCGTCCCGAAATGAAAGTGGAACGGGTAAGTTATGATGTTATAACTCCTTCTGCCGCAAGAGCCATTTTTGAGGCTGTTTTTTGGAAACCGGCTATTAGGTGGCATATCCGAAAAATTGAAGTGCTTTCACCGATCAGAAATATTTCGGTGAGAAGAAATGAGGTTGGAGCTGTGGCGGGGAAAGGTACTAAAGAGATTATTATAGAAGACAGGCGTCAACAAAGAGCTGGGCTGTTACTTCGGGATGTAAGATACCGGCTTCATGCCTGGATGGAGTATATTCCGGTGAACAAACGGAGAGGAAATTATAAAACAGTTCCTGAATTTTTATGGGATAGTGATGAGATTGCTGATATCCAGGAATCTATTGAAGCATATGAAGGTAAAAAGGATGAAAATCCGGGAAAATATCTTGCCATGTTTGAACGGCGGGCAAAGAAGGGACAGTGTTTCAATCAACCTTACCTTGGGTGCCGAGAATTTTCTGCTAATTTTGAGTTTGTTGAAGATACTACCCAGTATCAAAATGGATATTCACCAATTCAGGAAACATATACTCTTGGTTTTATACTTTATGATTTGGATTTCTCTGATCCTAACAACTTTCGTCCGGCTTTCTATCGTGCACAGTTGAATAATGGGATAATTTATGTACCCCCATGGGATAGTGAAGAGGTGCGAAAATGATTTTACAGGAACTATACAAATATTATGAACGAAAAGAGGAATTGGGGGAGATTGCTCCATTAGGTTGGATAAGGAAAGAGATTGATTATCTAATTGAAATAAATGAAGAGGGGAATTTTGTTGATATAAAATCTTTAGTTGAGTTTGATGATAGAAATCAAAAATTTATGGGGAAGTCAAAGGTTGTTCCCTGTATTGGTAAACAAGCTCTTAAGCACACCAATAGTAGAACTGATGCTAATTTTCTTTGGGATAATACTTCTTTTGTTTTGGGGATGTATGGGAAAGATGCTGAACCAAAAACGATTGCAAAAAAAACCTTAAGTTTGGAAAGCTTTGTCAATTTGATAAAGGGATTTAACTCTCAGTCAAATATTAAAGAAATATCAATACTGCTAAAATTTTTCAATGAGCTGCAAGATGAAAGTCAGAAAGCAATTATTATAGATTCCATCATAAAGAAATTGACTGGAAATGAGATAGGAAGAATCGAAAATAAAATTACTACTCTAAAAGAAGATATTAAAGATTCAACTGAAAAGAATATGCCCAAAGATGAACTTAATGAAAAAAAGGAGATACTAAAGAAATACACAAAAGAACTTGCTTCTAAAAAAAAGTTTATTGGTGGATTCCTTAATGGAGAAAGTGTCCCCGCTGTTACATTTCGGGTGTATGGAAGCTCAAAAATGATTTTTGAGCTTCCTAAAGTAAAAAAGGCTTATGATGAGTACTTGCTTAGGAACGATAACGATGTTCCTAAGCATAGGTGTCTTATTACTGGAGATTTTGAAGTTATTGAACCGAAACACCTTGTTATTAAAGGTGTATATGGCGGTCAGACTTCAGGTGGCGCTATTGTCTCGTTTAATAAAGATTCTTTCTGCTCTTATAATAAAAGAGGAAAATTGAATGGAAATAATGCTCCTGTAGGGAAGAAAGCTGCCAATGGTTATATTCAAGCGTTAAATCACTTGCTTCACAGCAAAAATAGAGTTTCCATCGTTGATACTTCAATTGTTTTTTGGGCAAATAAAGAATCTTTTCTTGAGCAAGCGTTTCCACTATTTTTATCTAAGGCTAAGGATGATCCTGACAAAAATATAAGAGCTGTAAAGCAGCTTTATGAAAGCATACGTTCGGGAAAAATGAATACCGAAACAAAAGGGCATTTTTTCGTACTTGGTCTAGCCCCTAATGCTGCTCGTATTTCTGTACGTTACTGGATCACAGGAACAGTCGTACAATTTGGTCAGAATATAAAACAGCATTTTGATGATCTGGAGATTGTACGAAGTGAAAAAGATTCAGAGTTTTTTGCACTCAATACATTGTTGTCAAATACTGCATTAAAATATGATCTTGATAATGTTGCTCCTAATATGGCAGGGCAGGTCACTGAAGCTGTATTAAAAGGTATACCATACCCACAGACACTGCTTTTTTCTACAGTTCGTAGGATTAGAGCAGAACAGCGTATAACCCGTACTCGTGCTGCTATAATAAAAGCTTGTATAAATAGATTTAACAGATTTCACAATAAAAATGAGAAGGAGATTACCGTGTCACTAGATAAAAAAAACATGAATCCAGCCTACCGGTTAGGACGACTTTTTGCTGTTTTAGAGAAAATCCAGAAAGATGCTCTGAATATTGAGACTATTCGGGAACGCTATTACGGTGCATTTTCGAGTACTCCAGTTACTGTTTATCCGCAATTGATGAAGTTGAAAAATCATCATCTTGCAAAATTAGAAGAAGGGACAATCATCTATTATGAAAGGATTATCGGTGAGATTATTGATGGGCTTGATGGAAGTGGTTTGATTCCACGTCAGTTTAGCCTTGAAGAACAGGGAAGATTTGCTGTTGGTTATTATCATCAACGGCAGAACTTTTATAAGAAAAAAGAAACAAATGATGATAATGAAACAAATGAGGAGAACGGATTATGAGTGAAGCAGTAAAAAATCGATATGACTTTATTATTTTCTTTGATGTACAGGATGGAAATCCAAATGGTGATCCTGATGCAGGGAATCTTCCCCGAGTTGATGCAGAAACTGGGATGGGTCTTGTTACTGATGTCTGCTTGAAACGTAAAATACGTAACTATGTTCAACTTAAAGAAAAACATCAACGACCTAATGATATTTTTGTTAAGGAAGCAGGTATTTTACAGGAAATAACAGTTCTTAATAAACTTATTCGTGAAGGATATGAGGAAATAGGTGTAGATCTTTCCCTTGCTCCAAATGATGAAAGTGATGGTAATAAAAGGAAAGAAGTTGGTAAAGCGCAAGGGGGAGAAGTAAAAAAGGGACGAGCATTTATGTGTGCAAATTATTACGATGTACGTAGTTTTGGTGCTGTTATGAGTACTGGTCCTAATGCTGGTCAGGTACGAGGGCCGATTCAAATAACATTTGCTCGTTCAGTTGATCCCATTGTTTCACTTGAACACACTATAACAGTGTCAGCAGCACGAATGGAAGAAAAGTCTCCGGAAAGTCAGGTCGGTATTCAGGGACGTAAATATACTGTTCCTTATGGTCTATACCGTGCTCATGGATTTATTTCTGCAAATCTTGCTGCACAGACGGGTTTCTCAGAAGAAGATTTAATACTATTTTGGGAATCAATACAAAATATGTTTGATCACGATCATTCAGCTGCTCGTGGCTTAATGGCAATGCGTAAACTGATTATTTTTAAACATGATTCTGCTCTGGGGAATGCAGCAGCTCATAAATTGTTCGAACTAGTTACCAATCCAAAACTAAAGGATGAGTCCAAACCAGCGCGTTCATTTACTGATTATGAAATTATTAATATCCCAGAAGCAAGTGTTTTGCCCCATGGTGTAACTGTAACTGTTTTTGATTGAGATGCTATGTATTGTTCCGGAAATTATTGATGGGTTTTAATAGAGTTACCCATCAAATACTGGTATACTATTGGTAGATTGGAGTCAATTATGGATAAAGAGCTAATAACTATTATTAAAAAAGCAAAACAGAAACATGGTAACAAAGGCTTTCTTATTCTCGGAGTATTCGGGTCCCGTGCAAGGGGAGACTTCAAACCTGATAGTGATCTCGATATTTTATATAGACTGGATAAAAAG